>NZ_MUFG01000001.1:0-293327 GCF_001996065.1 Salinivibrio sp. MA351
ATCTTTAACCTACACAATGGTAACAAACATGACAAAAAAGATGGTTGTATCGACAAGCCACCCATTTTCTCTATCCTAGTAGTTAACTTCTCAAAATGAATATAAAGTCAAAAATTAAGAGTAAATAACCACAAAAGAGCCATGCATAGACTTGGCTAACAGAGAGAAGAGTGGGAAAGAGAGTGGATAGAGGGGGAAACGGCGCCGCACTATTCCTATGAGGCGCCTTTGGTGATTAGCGTTTTTGTCGCTGCGCAAGCATCGGCATTAAGTGGCGATCGCCTGTTGCTAACAGCGCTTGGCCGAGGCTCTCTCGCCACTGCGGCCAAACACGGTAAACGTAAGGATCTTGCCCTTCGCCAGGCTTAAAGCCCCCCACAAACGTATCGCGTATCGCTTTTAGTGCTTTATCTTGGCCGGTTTCACTGTTATCAAAGCCTTTTTTGCCATCTCGGGCTTTTATCCCCGCTCCGACTGAGCTTGGCAGATAGGTAAGCGGCTGATTCAGGCCATTTTGATAGTCTTCAACCAAGGCTTGTAGATGTGCAAGCGCGTCACCTTTGCTGAGTGGGGAAAACTCGATGGTTTCTTTCACGCCCACCAACGTGCTCGGCACCGCTTCGCCCATCGCGCATTGGCATAAATGATCGATCCATACCGCAAGCTGATGACGCACGGTCAGATCGCCGCAATGAAAGCGCACCAAGCTGTCTTGATAACGCCGATTAAGCCAACCTTGCACTTGCACCTCACCTAGCGCGGTGGTGAGCGTCAAATTTAGTTCAAGATCGGGGCGCGGCGCGGCGAGCAAAGGCGTTAAACGTTGGTACATATCACGGATCACCGTGACTTGCGTATCCAAGGTCAGTTCGCCAAAGTACGCCAAAGGCAACTTGCCCTGGCCACGCTGTCGGGCCATAAAGTCCTGCACGCTTTGGGGACTGTCATCGGTTTCAATAAAGTGCGCTAATAGCTGATCACGCAGCTGAAAGCGGTGCAAGGTATCTAAACTAAAGGGTTCGAATTCTTCTAGCGGCGCTTCTAACTGCTCAAAGAAGACTTTCAAGCGGCGTTGGAAAAAATAGCGCACGGGCAACCGCCAAAAGCGCTGCAACTCAGCTAACTCAATCACAGGATCCTGGTGGCTGTCCGGATCAGGGCTTAACGCATCGCCAATAAATACCGGCAGTTGTGTCCCTTGCCCTTTGGCGGCCGGCAGCCACTCTTGCGCGTAGCTACCACCATGAGCGAACGCCTGTGGGCTAAAGGGCGTCAGTGGATGCGTCTGGATAAGCTTTTCTTCCAACCGCTGGCGTGACTGCGCTTCGGGTAAATCGCCGTCACCGGCCAAACAGTAGCCCTGAGTGCAATACTCAAGCAACTCGGTGACCAGTACCGATGGGACTTTTAAGCTGTTGTCTTGCACTGAGCGACCGACATAACTGATATATAAACTTTGCTGTGCCGACTGCAGCGCTTCTAAAAACAGATAACGGTCATCGTCGCGGCGCGAGCGATCCCCCGCCCGCGTCCGACCGACCATCAAATCAAAGCCGACACTGGGCACAGTGCGCGGGTACACGCCATCGTTCATCCCCAGCAGACACACCACATCGAAGGGAATGGAGCGCATTGGCATCAAGGTACAAAAGTTAACCTGCCCGGCCAAAAAGCGCTGGCTGACTCGCTCGTTATTGAGGCGACCATTAAAGTAATCGCGCACCACGGGCAAGGTTAGCGTATGGGTAAAGGCGGCATCGCTGAGCTGTGTCAGCCAACTGTCCAACTGGGTGCGGATAAGCTTTATCGCTAACTCTTCATCCCCTTCAATGGCAAAGCAGTCATCCAGCATTTGGGTCAACCGCGCCACCCACGTCTTGCCATCGCATTCAATCGCCAGTTGCTGCTGGTAGTAAATCAAGGTGTCGATAAACAGCCCTAAACGCCCAGCAAGCTCCGCATTAAGCCCTTGGACTTCATCATAAGGCACGGTGTCTGCAAACAATCCAGCCTCACTCGGCATCGCATAGCCAAGTAACATACGTTTCAGGCCAAACAGCCAGGTGTTTTGATATTGCTCTGGCAACGCAAACTGGCTCGCGGTATGGGTATCAAGCCCCCAGCGAATGCCCGTTTCTTCCACCCACTGTTTAATCTGATCAAACTGTTGGCTGTCGATGGCAAAACGGCGCGATACCGTCGGCACCTCAAGAATTTCCAACAACTCCGCCGCACTACACCGACTATCGGGCAAGGTGAGTAAGCGTAAAAATGCCGCCAACACTGGGCTTTCTTGATCAGCGCTGCGATCTGAGATGGAAAAAGGAATAAAACGCTCGCGAGGCGCATTACCAAACACCGCTTGAATAGCCGGACTGTAGGCATTGATATCCGCCACCATCACAATCACATCACGGGGGCTAAGTGATGGGTTGGCCTCAAACATCGCGAGCAGCTGATCGTGCAGCACTTCGACTTCGCGCATCGGGCTGTGACAGGCATGGATTGCGATGGAAGCGTCATCTGGCTTGATTTCTGTTTTCGCCGCACTGATCTCGGTTTGCTTGGGATCGCCCGGCTCGTTCAAATCCAAAATATCGGCTTGAATGTGATGCAGCAGATTATCGCGGTTGATCTCAACAAAGCCGCTATCAATCTCATTACAGGCCATTTCCGAGAGCAGCAATAAGTTATCGCGCCCCAGTTTTCCCATCGACGCCAGCAAGCTGTTTCCTACTTCGCCATGCTCGAGATCATCAAGCCCCAGTGCCAATTGGCTCTCGGCGGGAATGTCTTCAATTCGGCTGATTTTATCCCGCGCTAATGCGGCGCGTTTAGCCAGATAGCGCTTGTCGCGAATATCGCCCCAATAATAACGGCATGGATTGGTGAACATAAAGTGCACCTCTACGTGCTCACCCAGTGCTTGTAACGCATCCAGATAGCGTGGTGGGAGCGCGGAGATGCCAAACACAAAGACCCGCTCAATATCAGCCAGTCCCGCAGGTTTGTGCTGATGACTGGTTAAGGTATCGATAAACTCTTGATACAAATTGGCGCGATGGTAAGGCGATTGGCCCAACGCCAAGGTGTGATCGTATAAGCGGCGCCACAGTTTTTGCTGCCAAGGTTGCACATCGTCAAGCTCTGGCACTGGTTGTTCTTGCTCCCATGCCAGCACCCACTCGGGGCGATAGACCAAATACTGATCGAAAATATCGGCCACTTTTTCGGCCAGCTGATAAGCACGCTGCTGATCCTGGCTATCTTCTAAATACGCGGCTAAATCAGCGAACTCAGGCTCATCCAGACAGCTGGGTAAGATGTCCATCAGCTTCCATGTCATCGCCTCTTTATTGAAATCACTGCGCTCAGGCACACCATCCAACACTCGCACAAATAGCTGCCAGATAAAGGTAGCGGGAAGCGGGAATTCGACATTAGCGACAATCTGCTGCTCGTTAGCGAGTGCCATTTTTAACCACTGCGCCATGCCGGGGCTTTGCACCAGAATAAGTTCTTTTTGAAAAGGGTCAGACAGCGGTCGCTGTTGGATCAGGGAGACCAACAGCGATTTCAACAGATCGAGCTGATTAGAGTGATAAACAGTAAACACAAGGCGCTCACATGGGAAAGATAACTGGCATCGATTGTGGCCGATTGCCGTGATAAGCGCAAACCGCCACCGACACGCTGCGACCTTGCACACGACTTGCTAACTGTGTGATAGCACAGCAAATCGCTGAGCGATTAAACGCGATTATCACCCACACTGAAGGCAATCAGCTGGCTGATATGGTTCAGTGAACGGCCCGACTCTTGCTGCCACTGATTAAATGCCTGTTGCGCGGCTTGCATCGCCCGCTTGGTCTCTCGGCCGCTATCAACGATTTTAGTCGCGCGCAGATAGTGCTCAATATCGCGGGTGAACAAGAAGGTGTCCTTGCCCATTCGGCGTAAGGTATAAGCACCCGTATTACCGCCTAATCGCTTACCGTGCTTTTTTAAATACTGCCATAAACCAACAATATCTTCGCTGGGCCAATCGGCGACAAACTGGCTAAAACTGCCATGCGATTGCTGCACGCGGTGGATCATTTCCGCATTGTGTGGAATGGTCATCACCTTGGTTAAGTGGCGAATGATCGCGGGGTTCGTCGCTTTCTCTTCCCACATTTCTGGCGGCATCAACAACATTTTGTCGATATCAAATCCCCAAAAAACCTCTTCGAATCCCGGCCACTTTTTGCGTACCACCTGCCAGCTAATGCCCGATTGAAATACCTTCTGGCTAAACGCTGCTAACCAGCGATCATCCGGTATTTCACACAGTGCCTGATGTTCAAGCGGTGCCACCAGCATGCGCTCTAATTCTCGTTGACCACCTTTGCGATCGGCGGCACGTTGATAAATGGTGCTAAATTTTTCTCTCATGTCACAATCACGGCAGGGTCGGTAGACAATGGCCCTTATCCTACTGTATAAAAAGACAGTAAATCAACGAAGAGAGGGTAATTATGGCCGTTATCGTCAAGTACGTGGTCGAACGCGAGGGAGAAGAAAAGATGACATTTACCTCCAAAGCCGAAGCCGATGCCTACGATAAAATGTTGGATATGGCAGATGCGATGTTCGACTTGATTGGAGAAAGCGAACTAGTAGACGACGAAGAAAAGCGTGAAGCCTTGTCGCTATACCTTGCTCAACACAAAGACTCGGTCCTCGAGGCGCTGGGCGCCAAACGTAAAGCCGTCAAGAAAAAACCGGCGAAAGCGAGTGACAGTAAAACGGATGAAAGTAGCGACGACAGCAAAGACGCTGACGCTGCCTAGCACTCCCATTGCTGATCCTGTTGGCATCCGCGAAAGAGCAAGCCCACTTGGCTTGCTTTTTTTATGCGCTGAACCTGTATTTCACTCACAAGGTATCACCCACGCTATGCATCAACACGAATCAGTGCCCCGACCTGTGTGGGATTTTACCTTGGCGTTCAGTTGAGTACTTCCAACCGCTGGCGGTTGTCTTTAAGATGAAGCGTTCGATGTTTTAAGCCCAAATTTCTATAAGGAGATCTCCCCCAATGGCAAGCTTTGCTCTGGCACTCGGTACCGCGACCCAAAACCAGGACGGAAAAATCATTGAAGCCTTTTTCCCGGCTCCGCTTCTTAACCCGAGCGATGATCTTGTCCGTGCATTAAGCGCGCTGACAGATTACGACGCGGGTAATCAGGTAGTAGCGATTGCACCAGAAACCTGTAGTGCTATCAGTGAAGCCTTCGCGGCGGCTGGCGCTCAAGAGGCCGCTCATTTCGCCAACATGGCACAACAAACCACCCAACCGCTGGTGCTGGTGATCCTCGAAAATGACAGCAAGCCTGCATCGGTTGCAGAAGGCTTTTTGAAGCTACAACTGATCTCGCACCGCTTAGTGAAACCACATGGTGTGGTGCTAGAAGGGCTCTTTGGCCTACTACACAACATTGCTTGGACCAATCAAGGCCCGATTGACTTGCCTGAGTTATCTGAGCGCCAAATGGAAGCACGTCTGAAAGGCGAAACACTGACCGTTGAATGCGTCGACAAGTTTCCGAAAATGACCGATTACGTGGTACCTGCCGGTGTGCGTATTGCCGATACCGCCCGCGTTCGCTTGGGCGCCCATGTGGGTGAAGGCACCACAGTGATGCACGAAGGCTTTATCAACTTTAATGCTGGCACCGAAGGCAAGAGCATGATTGAAGGCCGTATCTCAGCAGGTGTGATGGTCGGTCAAGGAAGTGATATTGGTGGTGGCGCGTCGATTATGGGTACCCTCAGTGGCGGCGGCCAAATTGTCGTATCGATTGGCGAGAATTCACTATTAGGTGCCAACGCGGGTCTTGGTTTCCCATTGGGCGATCGTTGTACCATCGAATCGGGTCTGTATGTGACCGCGGGCACTAAGGTAACCATGCTAGATGCTGATGGAAAAGCAGTAGAAAGTATCAAAGCGCGTGATTTGGCGGGCAAAGCGGATCTCCTGTTCCGCCGTAACTCAAAAACAGGAGCGGTTGAGTGTTTGACCAACAAAAGTGCGGTCGAGCTCAACCACGAGCTACACGCGAATAACTGATCCGGCGATGTCAGTGTGACTACGTCAAAGGCGGCTTTCAAAGCCGCCTTTTTATGCGATTTTTCTCAACGCGCCATCAATGAAGCAGATTCAACACAGTGACCCACATGTATTTGTGGCACATTTTTGACCGCTAATAAAAATCAGGATGGAGGATGGGCGCGAGCGGGCCCTGATTGGCAAGTAATCAGCATTCGTAGCCCTTTCCAACTTAGCATTTTCATCTGTGAGTTCAAGGCTTTTTGCCTCTTTTCCGTGTCAGGATTCGCGAATGCTCACAGATCCTCCTATCGAAAAACTCCCCCCCTTTAAACATGAGCCAAGTCACGTTATCAATGGCGTAAAGCGGTAATCTAAAGATGAACCTAATACAGGGGAACAAAGAGGAACGAGTATGAGAGTGGAAATTGCAGGCAAAAACATCGAAATCACTCCCGCCATCCGTGAGCGCATCGAAAGCCGCTTTGATAAGTTGGCCAAGTGGCAGGTGGCACTCATCAATCCTCACGCTGTGATCAGTAAAGAGCCAAACCACCAGTTTAAAGTCGAAGCCAAAGCTGGGTTGCCGGGCTCAACGCTGGTTGCCTCAGCAGAAAGCGATGACATGTACAAAGCAATTAATGATGTGGGCCAAAAGCTCGAGAAGCAACTGAATAAGGTCCAACACAAAGGCGAAGCACGTCGCAATGATAAATCTGCTGCGACGGTTGCGATGGAAGAAAATCCAACCGATGAGGAAATCTAACCCTCAGCGCAACACCTAAATCGCTAAACATGTTAGCCCCGTCTTCGCGGGGCTTTTTGATCCTTGACACGCCAGCCTGCGCCCCATATGGTTAATCCATACGCAAACATAACAACACAACGCCCAATGCTGATTGACGCTCGTTTTTTTCGCTTCTTTTTTATCTCGCCAACGCGGGAGGAAGCGTGCTAAGCCCAATCAGCCTGGCGCACTAACCTCCCAACCGGGAGGTTTTTTTGTATTAGAACAAGGATAATTTATGCCAGACACACCACGCCCATTGGATGAGATACGCACGCGGATAAGTCAGCTTGATCAAGAGCTACTGACACTATTGGCCGAGCGCCGTCGCTTAAGCCTAGATGTCGCCAAAAACAAAGTCGCGGTGCAAAAACCGATTCGCGATCAAGCCCGTGAGCAAGCCTTATTAGAAAAGCTGGTGACCAAAGCGCAAGATCACCAGTTAGATGCTCACTATGTGCTGAGCCTGTTTCACACCATTATCGAAGACTCGGTGCTGATTCAGCAACGCTATTTACAAAACCTCGCTAATCCCGACAATCAGCGTCCGGTGGCACGAGTTTCCTTCCTGGGCAACCAAGGCTCATACTCCTACCTCGCCGCGCGCCAGTACTTTAGCCGTAAGCAAACCGAACTGGTGGAGATGGCCTGTGACAGCTTTAAAAAGGTGGTAGAAACGGTAGAAACTGGCCATGCCGACTACGGTATCTTACCGGTAGAAAACACCAGCTCTGGCTCAATCAACGAAGTGTACGATCAGCTGCAGCACACACGTTTATCGATTGTCGGTGAGCTTACGCTGCCTATCGACCACTGCCTGCTGACTGTCGGCGACCAAGACCCAAGCCAAATTGATACCTTGTATGCCCACCCGCAACCGCACCAGCAATGCAGCGAATACATTGATACTTTGGGTAAAGTGAAGAAGACTTATTGCTCCAGCACCGCTGAAGCCATGCAACAAGTAGCGGATTTAAACCAGCCTAATGTGGCCGCGATTGGCCATGCTGCCAGTGGTGAGTTTTACGGTTTAACCGCGATTAAGGGCGAGATTGCCAACCAACAGCAAAATCACACTCGCTTTATTGTCGTGGCCCGTAAGCCGGTTAAAGTATCATCACTGACCCCTGCCAAGACCACCTTTATTATGTCGACGTCACAACAAGCGGGTTCCTTGGTGGAGTGTTTAATGGTATTGCGCGAGCGTGGCATCAATATGACCAAGCTCGAATCCCGGCCCGTGCTCGGTAACCCGTGGGAAGAGATGTTTTACGTCGATGTTGAGGCCAATATGGCTAGCAACCTGATGCAAAGTGCGCTGGACGAACTCACTACTCTTACCCGTTATCTAAAGGTGCTCGGCTGCTACCCGTCAGAGACCATATCTCCCACCGAGGTATCGCTGCCGGACAGCAACGAGTAATCGCGAATCACTATTCATAAAATAGCCCACAGTGTGGGCTTTTGGCGCTTAATCACTATCATATCACTTAAACCACCGTATGAAGTCCGTGCTGAACGCCCCCAAAATAATCAAATTTCCTCTCAATAAGGTCAAAAAACTGACTATCCTCTTTTTCGTAGTGACGAAATAACGCGTAGGCAATTAGATCCGCGAGTTGAATCAATCTTGTTGCTTCAGAATCGATAAAGGCAGGGACTTCTGCCATATTCCTCAGCCGCCCCCAGTCATGACCATCGAGTTTAAACGCTTTAGCCAGTGCCTGAATTGGCGCTTCTTTGCTACTTTTATCAAAAAGAATCAGACCTCTTTGAGTATTATTGAAATGAACATGTTGTCTGGCTAAGAAATGGTCGAAGCGAGTTACAATCTGCTGAAAGGTGTAATGAACCGGATCATTTGGAGAGATAGCACTTTTTCTTACAACCGAGGCAAATATTCTAAATTTACGCCCATCTATTAAGTTAAGAGCCTTTTTGATCGCTTCTAAACGTAATTCTTTATCAAACTTTCGCCAAAAGCCTCGGCCCGCAAGCATTGGCGCGCCATGGAGTTCGACAGAATGTGGATCTTGTGGATTGAAGGTTGCCGCGATCTTATCTAACTCAAGAGAAAGCCAATGTGCAGAGCGCTCAAACACACTAAAGCCAGCAAGTACAAAGTGCTTTTGGTCTGACCCACCTGGCGTGCCTGATTCATCTGCGTACAACAAAAACATATACGAGTCACTAAGTTAATAGAGAGCAGCTACGAAGGAGAATGGGGAAGGAAGGCGGCGGAAAGAGCTCTATGCTCAGCGCACTGCAATAAGGCAGCACACCATAGATTGTTTCCAACCGCTTAGTAACTATATCCCTAAATCATAGGCTCTGCAACGATAGTTCTAACGCGCTTTCGACTGCAGCTCTAGACTCAAACACGCAACAACCGCACATATCGACTAGAGCAACGAAATAACACTTGTAATCCGCTTACTCTACAACAAAATCGCGCTTTTTCAGTATTCAAACCTGATGAAAAACAGCCTATTATACCATCCATGCGACCCAGTTCTTAGCCAATCACCTTGGTATACACGCTATCTCGTTTTATCTGTGCGGCTCTCCATCTATCCCCTTACAACGGTGAGCCTTAGCTAGGTCACGGTTCGATGGGTGGCGTCGTTGGCTTGTCGCAACAAGCCTTGGCTTTCTTGTAAAAAGCGTGGGGCATAATCGCCAAACCAGTTTTCCACTTGCGCGAACGCATCGACAAAAGTGGCTTTGTCGTGCTGTTCAAGCAAATCAATCGCTTCGCCAAAACGCTGGTAAAAACGCTTGATCATCGCCAAGTTTTGCGGCGAGGACATAATAATATCCGCATACAGCCCCGCATCTTGAGCGAACAAGCGCCCCACCATGGCAAGCTCTAAGCGATAAATTGGTGAACTTAGCGCGGTGAGCTGATCGAGGTTGGGATTTTCTTCTGCCAGATGCACCCCGTAAACAAACGACGTGAAGTGACGCAGCGCTTGGATCAGCGTCATGCCTTCATCATGCTCGATGGCACTGATCCGATTTAACCCAGCGCCCCAAATGCGAAACTGCTCTAGCAGCCATTGGTACGCCTCAGGGTGTCGGCCATCGCAATACACCATTACCTGCTTAGCAAGGCTGGCGACATCTGGGCCAAACATGGGGTGCAGGCCAACCACTGGGCCGGAGTGTACGGATAACATCGCTTGTAGCGGACCGGATTTCACCGAAGTGAGATCCACCAATAAGCAATCGTCTGGCAGCTGGGTCAGTTTACTAATGACCGTTTCCGTGACGTCAATCGGCACCGAGACCACCACCATCCCCGCATCGGCCAGCAGGGCATCGGCATGGTCCCAATCCTCTTTATCCAGCACCGCAACCTGATAACCCGACAAACGGAACAAGCGAGCAAATAAGCCACCCAGCTGGCCTTTACCCCCAATCACCACCACCTGGCGTAAATCTGGGTTTAGACACTTAAAGCCAGAGTCATTTTCACTGCTGTAAGACTCACGCATGGTGCGACGCAGCACATCTTCAATTAAATCCGGTGGCACCCCTTGCGACTGTGCTTCTTGACGACGCGAAGCGAGCATCGCCGCCTCACGGTCCGGTGCATAAATGGGCAAGCCATGCTGGCTTTTCACCTCCCCCACTTCTGCTACCAGCTCTAAACGGCGCGCGAGCAAGCTCACCATTTGTTTATCGACATCGTCTATTTGATCGCGCAGTCGGCTGAGTTCCGCCACCATGGTTTAGTCCTGTTGAGTACGTTGTTGAAGAGAGGTTGCCAGCTCTTGGTGAGCATGACGTAACAATTGTTCGGTAGACGCCCAATCAATGCAAGCGTCCGTGATCGACACACCGTACTCCATCTCATCTTTAGACAAATCCGCCGATTGGTTACCCGCGTTAAGATGGCTTTCGATCATCAGACCAATGACAGAGCGGTTACCTTGTTTGATTTGATGGATCACATCTTCTGCCACCAATGGCTGGCGGCGGTAATCTTTACGTGAATTCGCGTGGCTACAATCCACCATCAGGGACGGGTTGAGTCCCGCAGCTTCCATTTGCTGCTCGCATTCGGCGACCGAGACTGAATCGTAGTTGGTTTGCTTGCCGCCGCGCAGGATCACATGCCCATTAGGGTTTCCTTGGGTATTCAGCAATGCTACTTGCCCAGCTTGGTTGATCCCCATAAACCGGTGCCCAGACGCGGCGGCTTTCATCGCATTAGTGGCGGTGGCCAGATTGCCATCAGTACCGTTTTTAAAGCCGATTGGCATCGACAAACCACTGGCCATTTCACGGTGGGTTTGTGATTCGGTGGTACGTGCGCCAATCGCCGCCCAGCTAAACAGATCACCAATGTATTGCGGGCTGATTGGGTCCAACGCTTCAGTGGCCAACGGGATCCCCATTTGTGCTAAATCCGTGAGCAGACCACGCGCTTGCTTTAAGCCAGATTCCACATCAAAGCTGCCATCCAGATGCGGATCGTTGATTAACCCTTTCCAGCCAGTAGTGGTCCGCGGTTTTTCAAAGTACACCCGCATGACAATAAACAGGTGATCGCTGAGTTCATCCGACAAGGCTTTCAGACGACGCGCGTAGTCTTTCGCCGCTTCAACATCATGAATAGAGCAAGGACCACACACCACCAACAAGCGATGATCGCGTTTATGAATAATATCCGCCACTGTCTCGCGTGCCTCACTGATAGCAGCCCGGGTACTTTTTTCAATAGGGAACTGCGCGCGAAGCTGCTCTGGCGTCAAGAGCACCTGCTCATCACGGATATGAATATTGGTCACCGAATCTTGCTGCATAGCCTTGCCTTTAATGTTCATCATGTTTTACACAAACAATACCAGCCTATATTTTAAAAGCAATACAAACTGTACTTATTTATTTACTATGTAATTAATACTTTACACTAGAGATTACAATAGAGTCTTACAACGGCAACCGTTACTATAGCGCATTGGTTTTTTTGTGTGGGTCGTTATGGCACTGATTCTCTCACTTCTTCAGCAAATGAGCGTCTATCTGGTTATCGCCTATTTGCTCAGTAAAACACCGGCATTTATGCCACTGCTGAGTATTTCGGGGCGACTGTCGCATAAAGTTGTTTGTTATTTTCTTTTCTCTGGCTTTTGCATTCTCGGTACCTATTTTGGCTTGGGGATTCAAGATGCAATTGCCAACACCCGTGCGATCGGCGCGGTCATGGGCGGATTACTAGGCGGTCCATTTGTGGGCTTTTTGGTCGGGCTAACCGGCGGTTTACATCGCTACAGTTTAGGCGGCTTTACTGACTTGGCTTGCGCCATTTCGACCACGGCAGAGGGCTTGATTGGTGGTGTAATGCATCGCTATTTGGTGTCGCGCAATCAAACCAGCCGTTTATTCTCTCCCACGGTCGTGTTAGGGGTAACCTTCGTCGCCGAGTTAGTGCAGATGGCGATTATCCTCGCGGTCGCTGAACCCTTTAGCCGCGCGTATGAACTGGTTAGCGCGATTGCCGCCCCCATGGTGATTGCTAACTCTATTGGCGCGGCGATGTTTATGAGCATTATTGTCGACCGGAAAACCCTGTTCGAGCGCTATTCAGCGGCATTTTCCAGCAAAGCACTCAAAATTGCTGAACGATCGGTCGGCCTTTTAAGCAGCGGGTTTAATCAACAAAGCAGTGAACAAGTCGCTGCCATTATTCAGCAAGAAACCGGCGTTGGGGCGGTGGCGATTACCGATAGAGAAAAGATCCTTGCGTTTACCGGTATTGGCGATGATCACCATCTACCCGGTACGCCAATTGCCTCTGATTACACCCGTCGCGCGATTGCCGATGATCAGCTGATCTATATTGATGGTGCGGATATCCCCTATTGCTGCTCACTTTCTCCTTATTGCAAGTTGGGATCGGTACTGGTGATCCCGCTACGCGGAGGCGATGGCTATGTATTGGGCACCGTCAAGCTCTATGAGCCAAAACGTAAGCTCTTTTCGGCCATTAATGTCACCATGGGCGAAGGGATCGCCCGATTGCTCTCGAACCAGATTTTAACCGGCCGTTATCAGCGTCAACAAAGTTTGCTCACCCAGGCTGAATTAAACCTATTACGCGCCCAAGTCAATCCGCACTTTTTGTTCAATGCCTTAAATACGATTAGTGCGGTGGTCAAACGCGAGCCAGAGCGGGCACGCCAATTGATCCAACATCTATCGACCTTCTTTCGCAGTAACCTTAAGCAAAACCGCGAGACCGTCTCGCTTGAGCAAGAGCTGAATCACCTCGATGCCTATTTAGAGCTCGAACATGCCCGTTTTGCCGATCGCATGAGTGTGGAGAAGCAGATTGATCCCGCTATCTTGCACGCGGTGATCCCAAGCTTTACCTTACAGCCTTTGGTCGAGAATGCGGTGAAACATGGGATCTGCCAATTGATGGCAGACGGCAAAATTATTATTCGTGGCTGGCAAGAAGGCGAATGCCTGTATTTACAAGTGGAAGACAATGCCGGGCTTTACCAACCCGCAGCACAACACTCAGGACTCGGCATGCGTATTGTTGATAAGCGTGTACGAGGGTTGTTTGGCGGCCAATATACGCTAAAAATGACCTGCAAGCCTGATATATGGACACGGGCAACCGTCACTTTGCCCTTCACGTATCAAACGCCCAATAAGGAGAGAGAGGCATGATTAAGGCATTGATTGTTGATGATGAGCTGCACGCCCGCGAGGCGTTGGAAGACGAGTTGCTAGCGGTAGGCGGTGTTGACATCATTGGGCAATGCAACAATGCCATTGACGCACTGAAAGCCATCAATCAAACCCGTCCAGACGTGGTGTTTTTAGATATTCAAATGCCGCGAGTGACGGGATTAGAGCTGTTAGCCATGCTTGATCCCGATACCATGCCCAAGGTGGTATTTGTCACCGCCTATGATGAATATGCGGTACAAGCATTTGAAGAAAATGCGTTCGACTACCTGTTAAAGCCCGTCGAAACCGTGCGATTAAAAAAATCCTTGGAAAAACTCACTCGTGAGCTACGCCAGAAAAACGACTACCGAGCAATGACACCAACGTTGGATTTGCTTCCCTGTGCGGGACACAGTCGGATTACATTGATCCCACATCAAGAGGTCGAAGTTGCGCGTACCGCCTTAAGTGGCGTCGCACTGCTCACCGCAAAAGGCGAGTCTACCACGCACCTATCACTCAAGGTCTTGGAGGACAAAACCCCCTTAATACGCTGTCATCGCCAATACTTGATTCACCCCGCCGCTATCCGCGAAATCCGCTTACTCGACAATGGCCTTGCCGAGGTGATTACCTCCTCAGCGCATGTTGTGCCGGTGAGCCGACGTTACTTAAAAGCGTTAAAAAATCAATTGGGGCTTAACTAACCCAGACTTATACGCCAGTGCTCAATAAAATAGGCTATTGGATTGGCTTTGAGAATCGTGATGACCACGCTGCCATTCCATTCTAAAACGCTGAGATCCTGGCCGACTTTCACACACGCCCATATACGGGTTTCCGTCTAGCCCAAGCTGATAGGCATGAGCAGGATCGCAGTAATCATCAATACCATGGATGTAGCCTTGCTCATAGTCGAGATAATTTGCATTCATCGGCCCAGTCGCTTTACTTGCCAGGGTTTGTAAATCTTTCACGGATCGCTGTGGCAAACCACGCTGACCATCTTGCTCCCCCAAGCCATACCAATTTTGATCGTCAACCAAACCTTGGGTGGTAGAAGCAGCGCACCCGGCCAAAAGTAAAATGGCGAATAATAAAAAAAACGTCTGTTTCATGCCCTGTCCTACCCTCATAAAAAAGCCTCAGTAAATACTGAGGCTTAGATCTTAGCGTATTTGACTGAATATTGCTTGAAGACCAGTCATATAGCTGAGCGCAGACCCATCAGCTATAACGCCTTACCTATAACTGCTTTTCATTGGCGATTAACTGCGAATTGGGTTTATAACCGATAAAGAACCCAATCGTGGCGGCAACGGTTGCCCCGACACCAATCATGGTAGCGATATTCATCGGTAAGCTAAAACCGATTTCGGCATTGGCCAAATAAGTGACAGTTACCGCAGTCATAAACATCGCAGGAATGGTGCATACCCAGTGAAATTTGTCGCGTTTAATCAGATAAGCCGCCGCAGCCCACAACATGATCATCGCGGTAGTTTGGTTAGCCCAGCCGAAGTAACGCCAAATCACGCCAAACTCCGCTTTGGTGATCAAAAAGCCGACCACAAACATGGGGATCGCAATCATCAGGCGCTTCACCATCGGTTTTTGCTGAATATTCAGAAAGTCGGCGATAATCAGACGCGCAGAACGGAAAGCAGTGTCGCCAGAAGTGACCGGCAACACAATCACCCCTAATACCGCCATAATGCCGCCGACCGTGCCAAGTAGCGAGGTGGAAACCTCATGCACCACCGCTGCCGGGCCACCGTTAGCGAGCGTTTGATTAAGCGCGTCACTCGATTCATAGAAGCTTAAGCCCAGACTACACCAGATAAGCGCAATCACACCTTCACCAATCATGGCGCCATAAAAGATAAACCGGCCTGACTTTTCATTCTGCATACAACGCGCCATTAATGGCGATTGGGTGGCGTGGAAGCCTGATACCGCACCACAAGCGATGGTGATAAACAGTAATGGCCATAGTGGCAGATCGGTCGGATGGAAGTTGGTGGCAAAGTCGAGCCCTTGGCTGTAGAAGCTGTGATCGCTGACGGCCAAGCCGATAATCAAGCCCACCGACATAAAGACAAGCAAAGCGCCAAATATAGGATAAAAACGGCCAATAATTTTGTCTATCGGCACCACGGTGGCCAATACATAGTAAGCAAAGATAATGCCCACCCACAGCGCCACGCTCATTTCTGACAGACTACCTAACAACTTGGCTGGACCGAGCACAAACACCACGCCCACCAGCATCAAGAGTAACACCGCAAAGAAGTTCATAAAATGTTTAGCGAAGTTACCGAGATGCTCGCCCACGACAGAAGGGACAGATGCGCCATTGGCACGCACACTGAGCATACCAGAGAAATAATCATGCACGGCGCCGGCAAAAATGCAGCCAAACACAATCCATAGCATGGCAACAGGGCCATATAACGCACCGAGTATTGGGCCAAAAATCGGACCGAGGCCTGCAATATTAAGCAGTTGAATCAGATATACTTTCTTATCTGACAGTGGCACAAAGTCGACACCATCGTTCATGCTCATGGCCGGGGTCGCTTTTTGCGGTTTTGGCCCAAAAATTTTGGTAATGAAAGTGCCGTAGGTAAAGTAGCCGACAATCAAGGTCACTACGCAAAGTAAAAACCAGGACATAATTGCTCTCCGTGTCGTTAGCAGCGCTGCTGCCAATCTTTTAGTAGGGGACAGATGCCATTTTGCCGATTGCGTTGTCGAATACACGCGCTTTAACGGCGAGTGGTCGCCGGTGCAGATAAACGGTTGTAAACAGGATTAAGTGGTGAGGGCGGTGAAGGGTGTAGTGTGAATGAGCCGATTGGCCATTAAAAAAGCCCGTCCTACAGGACGGGCTTTTGAGCAATAAACGCCATAGGGGCGATTACTTCTTGTTAAGACGCTCTTTGATTCGAGCTGACTTACCAGAACGCTCACGCAGGTAGTACAGTTTGGCACGACGTACTGCACCGCGACGTTTAACAGTAATGCTGTCGATAACTGGCGAATGGGCTTGGAAAGTACGCTCTACACCTTCACCGCTAGACATTTTACGTACGGTAAATGCAGAGTGTAGACCACGATTGCGCTTAGCGATAACCACACCTTCATATGGCTGCAGACGCTCACGGTTACCTTCTTTTACTTTAAGCTGTACCAGGACAGTGTCACCTGCTTGAAACTCAGGCAGGTCTTTTTTCATTTGCTCGTCTTCGAGCTGCTTGATGATGTTACTCATTATTTATAACCCTAGAATAAACTGAAACTCAATTTGATTCGGCACTTGCACGATGTTCTTTGATGAACTCGGCAAGTAGTGATTCCTGTTCGTCAGTCAGAGCTAGGTTTTCCAGGAGCTCTGGTCGTCGTAACCAAGTGCGACCTAGCGATTGTTTTAATCGCCAGCGACGAATGTCCTTATGATTACCGGATTTTAGCACCTCTGGTACCACCAACCCATCTAACACTTCAGGACGCGTGTAGTGTGGACAGTCTAACAACCCATTGGCAAAGGAATCTTCCTCTGCTGACGCCATATCGCCTAGCACACCCGGTACAAACCGAGCAACAGCATCGACTAACGTCATCGCGGGCAGCTCGCCCCCACTGAGCACAAAATCTCCCACTGACCATTCTTCGTCAACGTGAGTTTGAATAATGCGCTCGTCTACCCCTTCGTACCGGCCACAAATCAAAATGAGTTTATCATTGCTCGCCAGCGACTCGACCCCCGCTTGATCGAGCTTGCGCCCTTGCGGAGAGAGGTAAACCACTTTCGCTTTATCGCCTGCGGCTTGTTTAGCGGCATGAATCGCATCGCGCAAAGGCTCTACCATCATTAACATGCCCGGGCCACCGCCGTAAGGTCGGTCATCGACCGTACGGTGTTTGTCGTGGGTGAAATCACGCGGATTCCACGTTTCGACGTTTAACAGCCCTTTTTTTACCGCTTGGCCCGTGACTCCAAAATCAGTGACCGCTCGGAACATTTCTGGAAACAGGCTGATAATGCCAACCCACATATTTCCGCTCGCTTACTGTTGGAGTTTAAAAACCAGGATCCCAGTCAACTTCGATCCGTTGAGCAGTGCGATCAATCGACTTGATGACCTGCTCTTCAAGGAACGGAATTAAGCGTTCCTTTTTACCAAAAGCATCTTTCAGGTTGGCTTTAACGACAAGCACGTCGTTCGAGCCTGTTTCAAGCATGTCAGTCACAGTGCCGAGGTGATAGCCTTTTGCATTCACCACGTCCATACCAAACAGCTCACGCCAATAAAACTCTTGATCTGATAAAGCAGGAAGCGCTTGTGCACTGACTGCAATCTCAGCGTTGGTCAGCATCTGCGCGTCTTCGCGCTGATCCAGCCCCGTAAGTTTGGCGACATACCCTTTATTGTGGCGTTTCCAGTCTTCGACCTCGAAACGTTGCCACTGCCCGCGCACCTGGATAAACCAGGGTGAGTAGGCAAAAATGCTTTCAGCATCTTCAGTGTAAGAAAAAATCTTGAGCCAGCCTCGTATGCCGTACGACGAGCCTAGCTTGCCAACGACAATCGTCTCTTGCTCACTCATTTCTTCTTTTAACCCTGACACTGATCAATTACGCCGCTTGCGCTGCGTCTTTGACTAGCTTAGCTACACGGTCAGAAACCGTTGCGCCTTCGCTAACCCAGTGGTTTACGCGATCCAGGTCAAGGCGTAGTTTCTCTTCCTGGCCTTGAGCAACAGGGTTGAAGAAACCAATTTTTTCGATGAAGCGACCGTCGCGCGCCTGGCGGCTGTCAGCTACAACGATTTGATAAAATGGGCGTTTTTTCGCGCCATGACGTGCCAAACGAATGGTTACCATATCGTCCTCATTTGCATTACTTAATAAAATTGGCCCCGTTTCGCGTAAGCAATGCGGGGCCTCGTGCCAAAATAAAGCTCGGGAATTTTACTCTTTATTGCTGTGAATGCAACTGGTTTAGTCAAATTTCCACCAGCTGTCCCCAGCCTCACAGCGAGTTATCAAGCCTGCTAGCACTGGGCTAACAAGCAAAATATCGAATCGGATTAACCCATGAATCCGCCAGGGCCGCCGGGACCACCACCGGGTGGCATCATGCCCTTCATTTGGCGCATCATATTGCGCATGCCACCTTTTTGCATTTTCTTCATCATCTTCTGCATTTGGGTGAACTGCTTAAGCAAGCGGTTGACGTCTTGCACCTGGGTGCCTGAACCGGCGGCAATCCGCTTTTTGCGTGACCCTTTGATGATTTCTGGACGCTGGCGCTCACGCGGTGTCATCGAGTTAATGATCGCTTCCATCTGCAAGAACATTTTATCATCAACGTTATCTTTCACGTTATCAGGCACATTGGACATGCCAGGCAGCTTATCCATCATGCCCATCATGCCACCCATGCCCTTCATCTGCTCAAGCTGATCACGAAAATCGGCCAAGTCGAAGCCTTTCTTCTGCTTGAACTTCTTGGCCATTTTCTCGGCTTTGTCTTGATCGACATTACGCTCGAGATCTTCGATAAGCGACAGCATGTCGCCCATCCCCAAGATACGGGATGCCACCCGGTCAGGATGGAAAGGCTCAAGTGCGTCTGTTTTTTCACCCACACCCAAGAACTTAATCGGTTTACCGGTGATATGACGCACCGACAGTGCGGCACCACCACGGGCGTCACCATCAACCTTGGTCAGAACCACACCCGTCAATGCCAATGCATCGTTAAAGGCTTTGGCGGTGTTCGCCGCATCTTGGCCTGTCATGGCGTCTACCACGAACAGGGTTTCAACAGGGTTGATCGCGCGGTGAACGTCTTTGATTTCGCCCATCATGGCGTCATCGACATGCAAACGACCCGCCGTATCGACAATCACTACGTCATAAAATTTTAGCTTGCCGTGCTCAACCGCGGATTGAGCAATATCGACTGGATTTTGGTCAGTGCTGGACGGGAAAAAATCAACCCCCACTTCGCTAGCCAAGGTCTCCAACTGTTTGATCGCCGCCGGGCGATACACATCGGCAGACACCACTAACACTTTTTTCTTTTCTTGCTCGGTAAGCATCTTACCCAGCTTACCCACACTGGTGGTTTTACCCGCCCCTTGCAAGCCCGCCATCAAAATCACTGCGGGCGGCTGCGCCGCAAGATCCAATTTTTCATTGGCGTCGCCCATCACCGCTTCAAGCTCAGCTTGAACAATCTTGATAAACTCTTGCCCTGGGGTCAGGCTTTTAGAGACTTCAATGCCAACGGCGCGTTCTTTGACGCGTTTAACAAAATCACGAACCACAGGGAGCGCGACATCGGCTTCCAGTAGCGCCATACGCACTTCGCGCAGGGTTTCTTTGATATTGTCTTCCGTTAATCGCCCACGGCCGCTCACATTTTTGAGCGTCCGGGATAAACGTTCTGATAAGTTTTCAAACATGCGTTACTCGCCCACTCGTCCTATTGGCCCATGATTTTTCATCTGGGTGCAATCGCTGTCGCGAAATTACTGAGATTATACCGCAATCCCCCCATCACTTGCATGTATCGATAGCGACAGAGATTGAGGCAAGGTATACTCACACCTTCATTCTTATTGATTAACTGACTGATCGGTGACGATGGAAATTCTGACAGCCTTGTTGGCATCACTGCTTTATCTGGCCGCCATTTTGCAGATCATCCCCGGCTTGTCCAGCAACAATCAAATTAGTGCGAAGCCGGTCTTTTTCACCGCACTGGCTGCGCTGGCGTTACATGCTTATCTGCTCAAAGATCTGATTTTATCAGGAAGTGGGCAGAATCTTAGCATGCTCAACGTCGCCTCCTTGGTGAGTTTTATCATTGCGATGATGACGACCGGGCTAATTTTCCGATTGCGGCTATGGTTCTTGCTGCCGGTGGTTTATGCCTTTGCAGGACTAAACCTTGCGAGCGCGACCCTGCTGCCCGGTGCCTTTATTACACATCTTGAATCACACCCAGAGGTGCTATTACACATTTCTCTGGCTCTGTTTTCATACTCAACATTGATGATTGCTACCCTGTACGCATTGCAATTGGCTTGGCTGGATTATCAGCTCAAACACAAAAAGCGCCAGGTGATTAATCATAATGTTCCTCCTTTAATGATGGTGGAGCGTCAGCTTTTCAACATCATTTTAGTCGGACAAGTATTATTAACACTCACTCTAATCTCTGGTTTTGTCTTTGTCGATGACATGTTCGCGCAAGGAAAAGCGCACAAAGCCTTCCTCTCGATGGCCGCTTGGGGAGTCTATGGTGTGCTCCTTTGGGGGCATTATCAGTCCGGCTGGCGTGGACGTCGGGTGGTCTGGTTTAGTATCGTGGGCGCGTTTCTCCTTACTCTGGCCTACTTTGGTAGCCGGTTTGTTCGTGAGATATTGATTGCAGTCTATTGATTACGCGCATTTAGCGTAAACACTCGAGCACACGCTCTGATTTTAAAACAAACGTAAGGAACAGTTCGTTGGACGACATATCGACGGGAATATTAATTTCCCTTTTGGTATTGCTTATCGTCATTTCCGGTTATTTTTCCGGGTCTGAGACAGGCATGATGGCACTTAATCGGTACCGGTTGCGCCACCTCTCTAAATCAGGCCACAGTGGCGCTAAGCGGGTCGAAAAACTGCTTACTCGGCCAGACCGATTGATTGGGCTTATTCTGATCGGTAATAACCTGGTAAATATTCTTGCCTCTTCAATCGCGACCGTCCTAGGGTTACGTTTGTATGGCGACGCAGGGATTGCGATCGCAACCGGTGTATTAACGATGGTGATCCTGGTGTTTGCCGAAGTCACGCCCAAAACGCTGGCTGCTCTTTATCCAGAGCGCGTATCGTTTATTAGCAGCCATTTGCTCACCATCCTAATGAAGGTGTTTTATCCGCTTGTTAGCCTAGTGAACTTTATCACCAATGGCTTTTTGCGCTTGTTAGGAATAGGCGCTAAAGCCGACGGCAAGGATAATCTAAGCACCGAAGAGCTGCGAACCATTGTCAACGAAGCCGGTAGTTTGATCCCCCGTCGTCACCAGCATATGTTGCTATCGATTCTAGAGCTTGAAGAGGTGACCGTGGATGACATCATGGTGCCACGCAATGAGATCACTGGGATTAATATCAATGATGACTGGAAGTCCATCATGCGCCAATTCACGCATGCCCCGCATGGAAGAATGGTGTTATATCGCGATACCATCGACGAGGTGGTTGGGATGCTGCGCGTCCGCAAAGCCTATCGCCTGATGGTTGAGAAAAACGAATTTAATAAAGAGACGCTGCTTCGCGCCGCCGATGAAGTCTATTTTATTCCGGAAGGCACGCCACTGAACGTACAAATGCTTAAATTTCAGCGTAATAAGCAACGTATCGGCTTAGTGGTAGACGAATACGGCGACATGATTGGCCTAGTGACGTTAGAAGATATTCTCGAAGAGATCGTGGGTGAGTTTACCACCTCTTTATCACCGAGCTTGGCCGAAGAGATTACGTCATTGACCGATGGTGGCTATTTGATTGAAGGTAGCGCCAATATTCGCGATTTGAATAAGAGTCTTAACTGGACCTTACCCACTGACGGCCCCCGTACCCTCAATGGTTTAATCCTCGAGCACTTGGAGGATATCCCTAAAAGCCGCTTGAGCATTGAAATTGATGGTCACCATATTGAAATTGTCGATGTTGCCGACAATATGATCAAGCAAGTCAAAGTCCTCCCTACAGACCAACCCGACGCCAATATTAGTGTTTAGACCATGCAGCGCACAACGTTAACTCTCACACTCATGAGTCAGCGTGTGCGCCATGTTTTAAGTGACGGAGCTTTAAGTGGCGGAGCGCCTCGATAAAGCTGGCTTCTTTAATCGGTTTGACGATGATGTAATCCGCGCCTGCTTGGTAAAAAGCGTCATGCACGCTGCCATACGCATCGGCCGTGCAAGCGTAGATGGGGACACTTAACCCGAGCGTTTGCCGTATGGCCTGCGTTGCTTCTACGCCACCAAGATTGGGCATATGGTTGTCCATCAACACCAAGTCATACTGCACTTGCTGAAGGCGCGCTAATGCTTGTTCTCCATCTTTCACCCACTCCACCTCAATATGATATTTATGGCAAAATGCTTGGGCGACCATAGCATTAATCTTATTATCCTCAACCAATAAGACGCGCTTGATGCCGAGCGACACAGGATCGAAAGGCTCGTTTTCTGGCGCCTTGGCCGGTTTATTGTCCACCAAGGTGAGCGGCACCTCGACCACAAAGCGGCTGCCTTTATCTGGCTCACTGGTCACATCAATGTCACCTTCCAGCAAGTCTAATAGACTTTTAACAATCGACAGGCCCAGGCCGCTACCACCGTAAGTCCGCGTCACACTGGAATCCGCTTGTACAAAGGGATCGAACAAAGACTCAAGCGCCTGCTGGTTCATTCCTATCCCGGTATCACTCACTACGAGACGCAATGTATATTGACGCAATGTAGATTGACGCCATGTAGATTGACGCAATGTAGATTGATCTGACGAATTTTCATTCCCGTCTGTTTTTTCTACTTCACGTTGCGCTAGGGTGACCGTCAGCCCAACCTGCCCTGCATGAGTAAATTTTATCGCATTACTCATTAGGTTGAATAAGATTTGTGTGAGGCGGGACTGATCCGAGCGCACCATGGTATCAGCCGCAATCGGTGCATCGATATTCAATAAGATAGACTTGCTTTCACAAAGCGGTGTGTAAATATTCTCCACCGTGCGAATGATATCTTGGAGATAAAACTCCCCATACTCGATGGTCATTTTACCTTGTTCAATCTTAGACAAATCGAGGATATCATTGAGTACTGTGAGTAAGTGCTCACCACTTTGGTATAAACTACCAAGTAGGTCTTTTTGTGCCTTATCCTCAGCTCTATCATTTAATATTTGCGTGATCCCCAAAATGCCGTTAAGCGGCGTGCGTATTTCATGGCTCATTTTGGCTAAGAACTCTGATTTAGCGCGCGCGGAGGCTTCCGCTGCTTCTTTGGCTCGCTGGCTTTGTTGCTCGGCTTCGATAAGAGATGTAATTTCTTGACCTTGGCCGATCACCGCTTTGACTTGGTTATCAACCATTAAAGGTGCAAGATTCCAGCGGTAAACGCGACGGTCAATCTCAATATTGACCCCTTTGAGGATGGTCCCATTAACCGCGCGCTTTAGATGAGGAGAGATGGCATACATAAACTGATCATACAACCAGCTTGAGGCATGGATTTGTTCATCATAGTTCAGCTTCAACTTGGCTGCTGGATTGATACGGGTGATAGCAAAGTCCGTGTCCCAAACAATAATCGGTGATAGCGCGTAATCAAATAAATCTTGTAGGGAGCGCTCTTTCTCGTGCAGCGCATGAAAAGTCGACTCTAAAGTTTTACCGATGTGATTAAACTCTTCAATATCGGATCCGGCAAACGGCAAGGTACGTTGACGTGATCGCGCCCCTTGGCTATATCGCATTAGCCTATCGAGCGAATCCGCGACCCGAGTTTTCACAAAACGATTGACCCAAAAAGCGGCGATAATAATGATTAGGGTAGTGAGCAATAAGTTGATGCCCATTTGCCGCTGTAATGTGACAACATTGTCATTACGTTGCGCCGATAACAATGAAATTTTGGTTGACTCACCGCCGATGCGAAGCTTGGATTGGCTCACTAAGTAGTGCCGAAACGCTTGACTGCTCTCCTCGCTCGGCAACGTTAACGCCTTGCCTATGTCATCGTTACCACTAAGAGTAGATGCTAAGGTTGCATTGTCTGCCGATAGCCATACCGCCTGAGTGTCACTGGCACGCTGCAAACTTTTCACAAACGAAAAGTTGCCATTCAGCATCACGACCACATACAAATATCCGCCGAGTTTACCGTTTGATTGAAAAACGATCGGCGTTTTCCGCATCAGTAAATAACCTTGCTCTGTATCCGTGGTGACAGTGGTTAAGGTCCAACGATTAATACTTCGTAATTGCAAACGCAGCTGATCCAATCCCTCATTATCAATACCGTGAAACAAGCTACTGCCATCATGCCATAACACACGGTCGTCTTTAGCGATAAAACGAAAGTCAGGGGTATTTGCAACATCTTGTTGCTCTTGTTCGATAAAATAGTCATCAAGTGCGTCACTGTCTTCACTGGCGACCAGTGATTGGAGTGTCATACTTGCAGCATTGGTATTTTGATGAATTTGTAGTGCCGTTAAGCGACTATCAAAGACGTTTTGCAATAGACGAGAAGTTTGTACCAAAGTACGGCTAATCTCTTGATTAATCCCCGCCAAGGTCAACTGGTAACTTTGTATGTAAACGCCCGCGGTCACACATAAGAAGAAGACCACAATCAAGCGAGTCAGTAATTGCGATAGTGATAATTTAGGTGAGCCAAGGGTGGGCATGATCTAATCCGAGTATCTAAATGCATGTTGCTTAAGTTTTTCTATTCGATCCGGATCATCATATTGAGTGACGACGTTAAACCGACCTGAGTACACAACAGGCACAGCTTTTTGTTGTAGATCGCGTTTGATGGCTTCAGCCATCGCCACCCCGGTATCATCGTTCATACGCATCACGGTTGCGTCTAGTTGTCCTGACATAACAGCATCCAATTCAGCGGACCCGCCTCCCCAACCGTTAACACCAACTTCCTCTCTTCCCAACTCTTCAAGCGCTTTGATTGCCCCAAACGCCACATCCGTCGCGCAAGCATAAATAAAGTCGAGTTGCGGATTATTGTTTAACATGGCTTTGGCTGCCTGATAACCAGAATGTTGGTCACCTTTGGTGTAATAAGCCGAGACCAATTGACTATCACCATGGCGACTCATGGTTTCAATAAAAGTGTCCCCACGTGCATCACTCACATAACCTTGAGAAAAAAACAACACCGAGTAACTTGCCCCTTTCGGATAACGCGTTTGATAATAATCAGCCAGTAGCTGACTGCCGCGCTGATGGTCAAACCCCACGTAGAGAAAAGGCTGATTACCTTGCCACGCTTTTACCGGTGTGGTGATATTTTGCAATATGAGCTTGGTTTTTTTCTGTGATAGCACATGATTAATAAACTTACGGTGACGAACACTGTTTAAGGTAAACACAAGATAGTCGGCACCGTCACGCAGCGCCGCATACAAAGACGCACTTTGTTCTCGTATGTCGTTGTTCGGTCGTGTTGTGACTTCTTTTAACTGATAAGGAATATTAAGCGCTTGTAAGCGACGTTCGAACGCTCGCACATTACGCTGCCAATAATCAGAGATTTGCTGACCCGGCACGACCACTGAAATTTTTATCGGTGCCAGCGCACGTTGCATTGGCGCAGGATCGGCTTGCACTTGTTTATCGAGTGTTGCCGTCAGCGCTTTTTGCTCAGGATACCGTGCAAGAAACTCGTCATATGACCAATAGCCATTTAACGACGCTTGCGCACTCGGCACCGTCACCAACAACATGATACCTAGCAGGTAATGATACATACTGATGGGCCGAATATGATGTCTTGTGCGTAAACTCACTTTGGGTTTCACAGCCTTTTTTGATGGTCGATTTCAGTTGTCAGCTTAGCGAAACCCAGGCGAATACGCAGCGACAAAATGCAGAAGCGTGCTTGAACAGGCAAAAAAGCTGCAACGACGCCTACACTTCTCTTGGGTTTATCTAGCTATTGAGACAAAAATAATGAAAAGAACACTCAAATCGGGAGGGGGGCGGTAACACAGAAGGCAGTGTTACCGCAAAGGGATGACTGGTCGCGTTTTAATCGACGCGCAACGTTTGCAACATCGATTCGGGCAGCGATAGATCATCATTTTTGTTGACGGTCACACCTGCATCTATGATTGCACGAGCAATATCTTTGGCTTCATTCAACGAATGCATCTCATAAGTACCACATTGATATTCGTTAAGCTCCGGAATTTTATCTTGCGAAGGAACAATAAGGACATCTTCCATCGCAAGCTCCCATGCTTTAGCAACCTCCGACTCTTGGGGCTCGCCAATCAAGCTCATATAAAAACCGGTGCGGCAGCCCATCGGTGAGATATCGATGATCTCCACCTTGTCACTATTCAGATGATTACGCATAAAGCCAGCGAAAAGGTGCTCCAAGGTATGGATCCCTTTTTCGGTTAAGTGCTGTTCATTGGGACGACAAAAACGCAAATCAAACACAGTGATGGTGTCACCGCTGGGCGTTTGCATGGTTTTTGCGACCCGTACCGCCGGTGCATTCATGCGGGTATGGTCAACCGTGAAGCTATCTAGTAGTGGCATCTTTCCTCCTTCATTCATCACTGCGGCCTTAAAATGGCCACCAGCTCAGATTGTCTTCTAGTCGTTGCCGGCACCCTTTTAGCTGCCAACCGTAGTCCTTTGCTTGTTGTTCGACTTTACGCGCCACCCGTTTGAGCCCTGGTTTTCGCTCAAATGAGCCACGTTGAAATCCGCCTCTTCCTTCATGGTAAGCTAAATATTGCCGGTAAACATCCCATTGCGACACCCCAAGCTGACGATGCGTTTCTGATGTGTACCAGCCTATAAACTGTAACGCATCGGCAAAGTCGGTGCGAGAGCCGCCATTGTCTGTGGCTTTTTGATAGTCTGACCACGCGGGGTCTTGTGCTTGCGCATAACCATATGCGCTGCTCACTCGCCCCCAGGGTAAAATGCCTAATACATAGTCACGTGGAGGCAAAGCATCGTGAACGAACGCGCTTTCTTGCTTCACAAATGCCATCGCGACCTGAATAGGCGTCCCCCAGCTGTCTTCCATCTCGACGGCCGCCTCAAACCAGTCAGGATTTTGCTCAAAAATCGTACAGACATTGCTGGGGTTATCCGGTGGCGGCGTCGCGCACCCGGGTAACAATATCATGGCGGTGATTATCCCGAATCGGTTGAGAATACGCGTCCTGCTCATCGCCATTATTCCAGTTACCAGCTTTCTGCCATCGGCACATCTTTGAAATAAGCGTTTAGAAACTGCTCAAAGCTTTGTGTGTCACTGGCTTCTACCGCTTTTTGACGTGCCATACTGTCTTCGGCTTCTCGGAGAAAGTCGACATCACTGTGAACCTGATACGGCACATCAGCCAATGCCTTCTTGTGCTCACTCGCCAAGCTTAGACCAACACCACCAATTCCGCCTTGCGCAATCACGTCTGCCAGCACACGCCCTGATAAGGTTAGTTCGGGGTTATCAAAACACGCAATCATTTTGTCGCATACGCGCTCATAGCGGCTATCACCAACGGTCTGATCCATCACTTTGGCTAATTGTTTCAGCTCTGCCATCACCTGACGTCCCCACTCGGCCTGAGTTAAGGTACCGCCATTGCACCCTGTGGTTAAGGTTAAGCCGGGTTTTCGCCCTTCAAGTACAATTTTATTCCAGTTATCCCGCCAGCAATTCAGTTCCGGATCGGACATGGGGTCGGAGGGCGATAACGCACACCAAGACACAAATAAATCGAGAAAATGCACTTGATCTTCTTCAATGCCAATAGGGCTGTAAGGATTCACATCTAGTGAGCGGACTTCTATGTACTCTACTCCGCCGCGGCTTAGTGCTTCGGTCGGCTTTTCGCCGCTTTCCGCATTACGCTTTGGTCGAATCGGAGCATAAAGCTCATTCTCAATTTGCAGCATATTGGTATTGAGTTGTCGATAGGTTTCACCGTCACGAATCCCCAACTGTGCAAATTGCTGCGAAGGGGTACGAATAGCGCGACGTAATCCTTCTAAATATTGCTCTAATGTATTAAAGCCTATTTTCAAGTCGGCTTGGGCGTTGTTGGTATAGCCTAAATCACTCAAACGCAGGGACGTTGCATACGGCAAGTAACAGGTTCCCGATGGCATATGCTCAAACGCCAGCGGACTGTCAGTATGTTTGATAAAGGATCCACACAAAGCCGGTGATGCACCAAACAGGTAAGGGATCATCCAACCATGGCGGTAGTAATTACGGATCAAATCAAAATAGCCTTGTGTCACCGCAGCTTGGCTAACAGTCTCTGAGTGATACAGGTGCTGCCAAAACGCCTCAGGGAGTGAGATATTAAAATGCACGCCCGAGATCACTTGCATCACACTGCCATAACGGTGCTTGAGTCCCTGCCGATAAAGCGTTTTCATCCGACCAATATTCGAGCTGCCATATTGCGCCAAAGTAATATCGTCTTCCGATGCGACCACACAAGGCATTGACATCGGCCAGAGCTGTTCATCATCCATCTGTTGATAGGTAAAACGATGAATATCCTGCAACTCGTCTAACATCCCTTTCACCGAGGTGTTGACTGGAGTAATAAATTCCAATAACGACTCGGCGAAATCGGTGGTAATCCAACGATGCGTCAATGCGGCGCCAAGTGCGTCTGGGTGCGCAGTTTGCGCTAAGTGACCATTCGGTGTAATACGAAGTGCTTCACGCTCGAGCCCTCGGGCTATCCCCTTTAATGCGTCTGGGTTTTGCGCTAACCGCGCTAACCGCTGGGTGAAATCAGTCAAAATGTATCTCTTATTTGTATGCTGCGTGGTGGTCAATATAAACAAGCTATTGCTCAAAAGCCATCACGCAGCGGGGTAAGTTTATCCAATCCGTATTAACGGTAATCTAACGCCAGCCTATTGACTGGCAAGCCAAGTTGACGCAGATCCCCTTCCAAACGCTCTGCATCGCCAACCACGATGATTTGGTAGTCGTTAGGATCGAACCAGCGCGATGCTTGGGCATTTAGTTGTTGGCGTGTCAGTGAATACAGCATGGCTTTTTGGGCTTCACGATAGTCGTCATCCAAATTAAACGCCTCAATGTGCGCAATCAAGCCCGCTTTTTCCCACGGTGTTTCATAATTGAGTGCATCCTGCTGGCCGCTCGATTGACGTAAATAGGCAAGCTCTTGCTCAGTAAATCCATTTTCGTGCGCGTGGGCCATTTCTTTCCAAAGCTCTTTAATGGCCTCGGCACTGGCATCCGCACGCACATCGGCACCGACTTCAATGGTCCCAGTTTGACGACCACCATACACAGCACTGTGGGCGCCGTAGGTGTAACCTTTATCTTGGCGTAAGTTTTGGTTGATGCGGGCATTAAAGTTTCCGCCGAGATTAAAGTTAGCTAAGCGGGTTTTAAACATGGGGCCGGTTGCGTCGTAAGGCATGCCATGACGTATCATACGAATACTGGTTTGTGGCGCTTGTGGTTTATCCACTAACCAAATTTGTGGACTTTTTTCGTCTCGAGGCACGGGCCTTGCTACTTGAGCATGCCCCTCAGGAGTCGGTTGCCAAGGTTGAATCCGGTTAGCGAGATTGATCGCATGCTCACGGGACAAATCACCCACCACGACAAGCTGACTTTCTTTCAACACATAATGCTGTTGATAAAAGCGTTTAACGTCGGCAAGGGTGAGCGCGGTAACGTCTTCTGCCACACCACCTTGCGGGGCACGGAAGGTTGCATCTTGATAAAGCAATTGGCTAATAGCCTGATCTGCCAACCAGCCCGCATCGTCGGCGCGTGACGCCATTCCCTCTAATGCTTGTTTTTTGAGCCGCTCAAAATCTTGCTCCGCAAACGTCGGTGCACTGATCACCTTATTCACTAATTGAAGCGTCTCTCCCAGATGCTTTTTCAAGGATGTCACGGTCAATGTCGTATGATAAGCCTCTGGATTAACACTCATCTGACTGCCAAGTTTATCTAGCGCTTGGGTTAATTCCGCGGCCGACATTCCCGCGCCGCCTTCTCTGATCATACTAGCCGTGAGCTCGGCGATACCACGCTTATCATTCGGCTCCATCAACACACCTGCCGGCAAGCGAAGTTGCAAGGTCACCGTGGGGGTCTCGCGACTGACAGTGCCTGCCAGGTGAATACCATTGTCGAGATCCGCGCGATAAATAGTAGGAACATGGACAGTCACGCTTCCATTCGGGGGCGGGATCAGGCTGCGGTCAAAGCGTTCAGGCGTGTTGCGTAACGCCAGTGTATCCGCATTATTTTGGCTAGCGACGTGGCGATAATCAGGGCGCTGATAGACAAAGTTTGCCGGATAAGCGACCAAATCTTGACGCCCTTCAGGCACCACACTGAGGTTAACAGCAGGTTGATTGCTTACCCACTGTTGATAACTGTCCATCACCTTTTGAGGCGTTACAGCATCCAAACGGGCTAGGCGTTGTGTCAGTATGCTTGCGTCGTCATGCAACGTATAGTCACTGGCCAGTTGTTCTACTTTGCCATCGACGCTTTGTAGGGCAAAAATGTTATCCGCTTCTACCATGGCTTTGATTTGGCTGATATCGTCTTGGTCAACGCCTTGCGCCGCAAATGTCGCCATGCTCTGGCGCAGTAGCGTGCGCACCTCAGCTAACGACTGATCTTGACTGCCGACACCATAGATCTCGAAGGTGCATGCAAGCTCACCGCACTGATGCGATGCGCCTGCACTAAGCAGTTTTCCCGTTTGCACCAATGATTGGTAAAGGACACTATCTCGCCCTTGTCCCAACACATTGGCCAGGACACTCAGACGCGTACTGGTGTCTGTCTCAGGCGTACTGGTGGGGAAGCTCATGATCAAAACAGGCTGCGACACTTTATCTTCTAAAGTGACAAATCGATCGGCTTCCAGAGTGACAGGCTGAGGGTCTGCCGCGGGGATAGTTGGCCCTTGCGGGATGTCACCAAAGTACTTTTTCACCCACGCTAAGGTTTGTTGTACATCAATATCCCCACCAATGGTCAAGGTGGCATTGTTGGGACCGTACCAACGTAAAAAGAATTGCTTGAGGTCATCGACATCAACGCGGTCTAAATCTTCCACGTAACCAATCACCGGCCATGAATAAGGATGACCTTCGGGGTATAGCGCTTGATTAATGGTTTCGTTAACGCGGCCATAGGGAACATTGTCTATCCGAAAGGCTCGCTCGTTTTTCACCGTATCACGCTGCACTTCAAACTTACGCTGCGACACGGCATCCAACAGAAAACCCATGCGATCGGATTCTAACCAAAGTACACGTTCTAATTCATTAGCCGGCACCGTTTGATAATACTGGGTAGTATCGCGGTTGGTCGAGCCATTGTTATAGCCACCGACTTCTTTGATACGCTTACCATGATCGTCAACGTGCTCTGAGCCTTCAAACATCATATGTTCGAAAAAGTGCGCAAAGCCGGATTTGCCAGGCTCCTCACGCGCAGAGCCAACATGATAGCGCATGTCGACACTGACTAAGGGATCGGAGTGGTCTTGGTGCAGCAAAACAGTCAGCCCGTTATCGAGCGTAAACTGTTGATAAGGCACTTGGGCACTGCCCGGTGGTGGCGAGACTGTTTCTATCCAGGTCACCCCCTTTGGCGTAGCAGGAGGCGATGTTTCCAGTCGCTGACACCCTGTCAGAACGGATAAAACGAGAACAGCGACGAACAATAAGCGTTGCATATGATGATTCCTACCCAGTGACCCAATTAAATGACCAAACAATAACCATGTAACGCGATGCTTTGGCGATAAAGATAACCGCCCAACACCATGATTGACGCAAACGTAGCCAACCGGCGACCACGCACAAAGGGTCGCCAATGATGGGGACCCAACTCAATAATAAAGCCGCATAACCATAACGTTGCAGTCCCAAGTGCGCACGACGATGCCAGCGTTGGTGCGGCTGATAATCCGGAATCCAACGGCCGATGGCATAGTTGGTCATGCCTCCAAGGGTGTTTCCGACGGTCGCAATAGCTACAATTACGCCATCAGCAAACTGTTGCTGAGTTAATAAGTAAACCAAATTCGCTTCTGAACCACCTGGCAACAAAGTGGCACTCAAAAAGCTGGTGACAAACAGTGTCGCCAACGCCGACCAGTCGTCCATGGTTGTTACGACGACGGCATTTCTAATAGTCGCTTACCGCGTGTATGACCAGACTCGAGCGCTTTATGGGCTTGCGCCCCTTGTTCTAGAGGGTAGACAGCGGCAATATCAATATGAAGCTCGCCTTGATCAAGCATGTCAAGCAAGCGCTGAGTTTGCCAGGTGTTGGGCTCAACCAGCATCCCCGTGGCTTTTAATCCTCGCTCGGCCGCAGCAGCGGTGATCATATCACGTGTATTGGTCGGCACCGTGACCACACGTCCACCGGTTTTTAGGCTCGCAAGTGCTTCAATGCCCGTATCGCCACCGACCAAATCAATCAGTACATCAAACTCGCCCTGCGCTGTCGCCCAATGTGCCTGGTGATAGTCTATCGGTTTCGCATCTAGCTGGCGCAAAAATTCATGGTTGCCCGGCGATGCTGTCGCATACACCTGAGCCCCCGTTCTTACTGCTAATTGTACCGCAAGGTGGCCCACTCCCCCGGCCCCCGCCAAAATCAGTATTTTTTCGTCACGGGCGAGTTTGACATGCTCGAGCGCTTGCCACGCCGTGAGCCCGGCAAGTGGTACCGCGGCAGCATCCACCATTGGGACACTGGGTGGTACCGTGGAAAGCAGTCCGGCGTCGGCAGCCACATACTGGCTATATCCCCCTCCCTCGGTCGGGAAACCAATCATTCCTGCCACGCGATCCCCCACATCAAACTTACTTTCGTTGGTGCCGTTTGCCACCACCACACCGGCCACATCGTAACCGGGTACCCAAGGCAGCTTATCTTGGTTATGTTCCGCCGCCCAACCCAGTCCGGCACGGGTTTTAGCATCGATCGGGTTCACGCCCGCGGCTTTTACCTGAATTAACACCTGCTCTTCCGACGGTGAGGGGATAGCACGGTTTACTGGGGAGAGAACCTCTGGCGCACCGAATTCGGTAATCGCAAGAGACAAGTTATTCGACATATTGACTCCTTTCGCATGCCATTATGCTTTCATGGCGCAGGTAATAAATTTGATAGCGCAGATAATAAAAAAGCACAGGGTCATCGCAACGCGTAAACCCCTAGTCTTAACAAAAACAGCGACAGACTCAATGCCTGCCGCTGTTTTCTTTTCACTGTTCACGTGTTTTGTTTTTGCTACGGTTTGTCTCTATATTCACATCGCACGGCTATCCGACTAACGCCAACAATATCCCCGCTGCGACAGCCGAGCCAAGCACGCCAGCCACATTCGGTCCCATCGCATGCATCAGCAGGAAGTTATGTGGATTGGCATCCAGTCCAACCTTATTCACCACGCGCGCAGCCATTGGCACGGCAGAGACGCCGGCCGCGCCAATCAGTGGGTTGATAGGATCGCGGCTAAACCGGTTAAGCAGCTTCGCCATTAAGACGCCCGTTCCGGTGCCGATGCTGAACGCGACCGCTCCGAGCACCAAGATCCCTAAGGTTTCAAACTGAAGAAACTTATCCGCTTCTAGCTTGGAACCAACGGCAAGCCCCAAGAAAATGGTCACAATGTTGATCAACTCATTCTGCGCAGTACTCGATAACCGATCGACGACGCCACACTCACGCATCAGATTGCCCAGACAAAACATACCAACCAAGGGCGTTGCGGAGGGTAAGAATAAGATCGTCATCATCAAGACCGCTAAAGGAAACAGCACTTTCTCCGTTTTCGAGACATGACGCAGCTGTTTCATTTCAATTTGGCGTTCTTGTGGCGAGGTGAACAACTTCATGATCGGCGGTTGAATAATTGGCACCAACGCCATGTAACTATAGGCCGCGACTGCAATCGCGCCAAGAAGATCCGGCGATAGTCGGCTAGCCAAGAAGATGGCCGTCGGTCCATCCGCACCACCAATAATCGCAATTGATGCTGCATCTTGAAGGCTAAATTCCATGCCTGGGACCAGATTGAGCAAGATAGCACCGAACAAGGTAGCAAAAATGCCAAATTGCGCCGCCGCCCCTAAAAGCAAGGTACGCGGGTTAGCAATCAAGGCACCAAAGTCGGTCATCGCCCCCACTCCCATAAAGATCAATAACGGGAAAACCCCCGTATCAATCCCGACATGGTAGACGTAATACAACAAACCGCCCGGCTCGTTAAAACCCGCGTTGGGAATATTCGCCAAGATTGCCCCAAACCCGATGGGCAACAGAAGCAAAGGCTCAAACCCACGTCGGATCGCAAGAAAGAGCAGCAGACAACCGACGGCCATCATCACCAGCTGTGGCCACTGGAAATTCGCCAGTCCAGTTTCCGACCACAGGATCATTAATCCTTCCATGCTGCCCTCTTATCCTAAATGTAAAAGCGGCATGCCGACAGTCACGGCGTCGCCTTCTTTTACTTGTACATCTTGGACAGTGCCAGCATGCGCAGCCCTGACTTCGGTTTCCATCTTCATCGCTTCTAGGATGATCAGAACGTCACCTTCTTGTACATGCTCACCGGCGGTCACCATGACTTTAAAGATATTACCCGCTAACGGTGCGGTGACTGGCTCTGCGTGGGTAGATGCCGGCTGTGACACCGGGGCACGCGGTGCTGTAGGCGCATTGTCGACATCGTTAGCAGTTTGGATCGCGCCTAGTGCGCCATCGGGACCGACATCCACTTGATACACCTGGCCATTAACGCGCACGCTGTAAGTTTCAACCTCAACTTGGCTCGCTGGGCTAGCCGCGGGCGTTGCTGGCGGCGTGGAGTCTCCGGTGGGTACCGGTTCAAACGCATCAGGATTGCCACGATTTTGGAGGAATTTCCAACCCACTTGTGGGAACAAGGCGTAAGTGAGGACATCGTCAATCGTCTCTTCCGCCAAACTCACACCTTCTGTCGACGCTTTATCGGTTAATGCCTGCGTCAAGTTTTCCATTTCGGGGGCTAATTTATCCGCCGGACGGCAGGTAATCGCTTGTTCACCGTCAAGCACGCGCGCTTGTAATTTTGCATTGACCGGTGCGGGGGCTTTTCCGTATTCGCCTTTTAACAGCGCAGCAGTCTCTTTAGTAATGCTCTTATAACGCTCGCCGGTCAATACATTAATGACAGATTGCGATCCGACAATTTGTGAGGTCGGCGTAACTAAGGGGATATATCCTAAGTCTTCACGCACCCGCGGGATCTCGTCTAAGACCTCATCCATTTTGTCAGCCGCGCCTTGTTCTTTAAGCTGGCTTTCCATGTTGGTCAACATACCGCCGGGCACTTGCGCGATCAAAATACGTGAGTCGACGCCTTTTAACTGCCCTTCAAATTGGGCGTATTTTTTCCGCACGGTACGGAAGTAAGCCGCAATCGATTCAAGTTTATTCAGGTCAAGGTGAGTTTCACGCTCGGTGCCTTCAAGCATCGCAACAACGGTTTCAGTCGGGGTATGCCCATAAGTTTGGCTCATTGAGGAAATGGCCGTATCCAGGACATCTAACCCCGCTTCTACTGCTTTAACCGCCGTTGCTGTTGATAACCCTGTGGTCGCATGACAATGCAGCGACAGGGGAATATCACAGGTCGATTTTATGCGGCTCACGAGCTCATACGCTTCATAAGGTTTAAGCAGGCCGGACATATCTTTGATGCACAGAGAGTGACAGCCAAGATCTTCCAACTGCTTGGCTAAATCGGTCCAGGTATCCATGGTATGCACAGGGCTAGTGGTGTAAGAAATCGTTCCCTGAGCGTGGGCACCTACGTCCACTGCCGCACCCACAGCGGCTTGAAAGTTACGCACATCATTCATGGCATCAAAGATGCGGAATACATCCATACCGTTGGCATGAGCGCGTTCAACGAACTTGTATACCACATCATCGGCGTAGTGGCGGTAACCCAAGAGATTCTGCCCACGTAAAAGCATTTGCATCGGGGTATTAGGCATGGCTTTTTTAAGCTCTCGCAACCGTACCCAAGGGTCTTCACCCAAATAGCGAATACAGGCATCAAAGGTCGCGCCACCCCATGTTTCTAATGACCAGAACCCAATCTGATCGAGCTCGGCGGCAATCGGCAACATATCGTCCAAACGCAGACGTGTGGCAAACAACGACTGATGGGCATCACGCAATACCACATCGGTAATAGCTAACGGCGTAGACATAACAAACTCCTTTTTATATGTGCCTTACCACTCAACGATGGCGTTGGCGGTACTGCTGGACAGCGACAGTGATCGCGGCAACGACATCCGGTGAAGGCTGCGATACGTCAGGTGCTGCTTGGGCTTTGGGCTGAACGGCCGCTTTCGCCGCGGCAGGGGGGGTAGGGTCACCAAAACGTTCCAGTTGGCGGACCAAAAAAATTAATACCGAAAGAAATACAAATACCACAACCATGCCGGTTAACATCAGCATCGTTGCCTGTTCTAAAAGCGCGCCTAAATCCATGGTTTCTTCCTTGTTACTCACTCTTACTGACAATGATGCGCGGATGGCCCGTTATTATTCATTTATCTTGGTGGCCATTTCATCATCGGCGTTCAAAATACTAACAATTCGCATAAATGACAATCTCGTGTTGTGTTTTTGTTACCTGACAACACGGGTCATGATGCGCTCATCGCACGCGAACAACCGCCACTCGAAAAGGCGTATTTATCTCGTCCAAGTCCGTTAATCGCGCGATGAAACGTCCTAGTACATAGCGGGTTTTGACGGTTTGGCTAACAATAGAGGCGCACTATCCCATTTTTGGAAAAAGCGTTTTTCCAGTATCACAATACGCTGTCCAATAGCGATAGCGAAAATAATAAACGGAAAAGTCGATTTGGGTGACAATGAAAAGATAGCGAAATGGGAATTAAGGAGAAGGAAGAGGTAATGCAAAATGGCGCGTCCGGGAGGATTCGAACCTCCGACCGCCTGGTTCGTAGCCAGGTACTCTATCCAGCTGAGCTACGGACGCGCTGACGGATTTGCATAGATTGAAGATGGCGCGCTCGGGAGGATTCGAACCTCCGACCGCCTGGTTCGTAGCCAGGTACTCTATCCAGCTGAGCTACGAGCGCGTGTCGTCAATCTTATGTTCATCATGAACGGTGTTGCGGGTCTTCCATGGAGGTGATGGCGCGTCCGGGAGGATTCGAACCTCCGACCGCCTGGTTCGTAGCCAGGTACTCTATCCAGCTGAGCTACGGACGCACATCTTTTACTGCAATTATCACAAGGCAGGCTTGTCGATAATGGCGGTGAGGGAGGGATTCGAACCCTCGATACGGCTACAAACCGTATACTCCCTTAGCAGGGGAGCGCCTTCAGCCACTCGGCCACCTCACCGCAAGTAGTGGCGCGTCCGGGAGGATTCGAACCTCCGACCGCCTGGTTCGTAGCCAGGTACTCTATCCAGCTGAGCTACGGACGCGCATCTATCTTGCTTGCAACAACATGGCGGTGAGGGAGGGATTCGAACCCTCGATACGGCTACAAACCGTATACTCCCTTAGCAGGGGAGCGCCTTCAGCCACTCGGCCACCTCACCGTCGCTGCGGGTGCACATATTACTTTGAGCCAGATATATGTCAAACACTTTTCGGGGAAAAGTCGCCTTGTTACTAACAAATGGACAATTATCACCCACAAGGTGTTTTTATTGTTGGTTTTATCGCCGTTTCATTTTGATTTTATGGGAAAACCAACCATAAAAAAGGCCGACCCTGGTCGACCTCTTTTGCTTTGTTAGTAGTCGTTTTGACTACCGGCTGGCGCGCCTTTTTCGGCTTGAATACGCATGTAGATCTCTTCGCGGTGTACAGAGACATCTTTCGGTGCATTCACACCAATACGTACTTGGTTACCTTTTACACCCAACACAGTGACGGTGACTTCATCACCAATCATCAAGGTTTCGCCAACACGGCGAGTCAAAATCAGCATGCTTCTACTCCTTGAGTATCAATCTTTTATTTATTCAATTAGTTTCTGAGCCAGATAACCCGCCAGCGTATCGGCTCGCTATCTGCAATCGTTGGATTATTTCCCTGCTCGTGATGCCAATGCGGGAGGTTTTGTTACCCGCACTTCACACTATGGCCGAATTATCACACCATATCCAGAAAAGGGCAGAGAAATTTACTGTTTTATCATCATACCGTTAGCCATAAAGGCGCGTGATCTGAGACAACAGAGTAAGAGAAATCAGTGTTGCACTGGTCAGCAAAGCGATAAAATGTAAGCGATATCACCGCTCAGCACCGACACATCGCCTAAGGCGTTGCACTATACAGAATCAAAAAAAAAGTGCAATTATTAATCTAGATCACAAAAAAAGGCCGCGCATGGCGACCTTCTTGACTTTTCTTAAATGCTTTTTAGCGAATTATAACCGTTCGGCAAGCCAAGCATCGACAGCGGCTAACGCGCTGGGTAATGCGCTTACATCGCTACCACCCGCTTGCGCCATATCAGGGCGACCACCGCCTTTACCACCGACTTGTTGCGCGACAACATTGACCAGCTCACCCGCTTTCACTGTACCGGTGAGATCTTTGGTCACACCCGCAATCAAGCCTACTTTATCGTTGGCGACATTGCCAAGAAGCACAATCCCGCTCCCCATTTGGTTTTTGAGATCATCAACCATACTACGCAGTGCCTTGTTATCTGCCCCATCGAGTTGGCTGACCAGTACCTTAGTGCCATTGATTTCGCGCACTTGATTAATCAATCCAGCGCTTTCTTGTGCTGCGAGCTTTTGCTTCAGTTGTTGGATTTGCTTCTCCAACCCTTTAGCTTTGCTATGCACTTCATCCAATTTGGCCTCGTAGTCGGCTTGGGTCTGGTACACATTATCTATCGCCGCTTGACCTGTAATAGCCTCGATACGACGAACTCCAGCTGCAATACCTGCCTCTGAAACGATTTTGAACATACCAATGTCGCCGGTACGATTGGCATGCGTGCCACCGCAAAGCTCGATGGAGAAGTCGCCCATACTCAATACGCGCACTTCGTCGTCGTATTTCTCACCAAACAATGCCATCGCGCCTTTTTGTTTCGCAGCGTCGATATCCATGACTTCCGTTTGTACTGCATTGTTAGCGCGAATTTGCTCATTAACGATACGCTCTACCGCTTTTAGCTCATCGGCAGTCACAGGCTCTAAGTGAGAAAAATCAAAGCGCAAACCATCAGCGCGCACCAAGGACCCTTTTTGCGCAATGTGATCGCCGAGCACGTCACGGAGCGCTGCATGTAACAGGTGCGTGGCTGAGTGGTTCATGGCCACCGCATGACGACGCTTGGCATCGACTTGCGCGGTTGCCTGCGCGCCAACACTTAACTGTCCGTCGGATAAAGCACCATAATGAGCAATCGCCTGCCCGATCTTCTGGGTATCCGTTACCGTGAAACGCCCTTGGTCGGTATCAATGATGCCTGTATCGCCACACTGACCACCGGCTTCGGCATAGAAAGGGGTGTGGTCGAGGATAACCACCGCGTGATCGCCCGATGCCAGATGGTCGACCGATTCACCCTCCACGAAAATCTCAGTAATCTGACCTTTCGCCTCTGTGCCTGTGTAACCGCAGAAATCAGAGCCGTGGTCGACTTTAATCGTTTGGTTATAATCGGTGCCAAATTGACCGGCTTCACGCGCGCGTTGACGCTGAGCGTCCATCGCCGCTTCAAAACCGGCTTCATCAATGCGGTAACCGCGCTCACGTGCGACATCGTTGGTTAAGTCCGCTGGAAAGCCGTAGGTATCGTAAAGCTTGAAGACGGTCTCGCCATCCAACTCATCGCCATCCACTTTATCTAACGCTTCTTCTAGCATTAACATGCCGCGTTCAAGAGTACGACTAAAGTTGTCTTCTTCAATTTTTAGGACTTTTTCAACCATGGTTTGCTGCGCACGCAGATCTTCGCCGGCCGTGCCCATGATGGTGGCCAACGGCCCCACCAACTTGTAGAAGAAGGTGTCTTTGCTGCCTAACTTATTACCATGACGCACCGCACGACGAATAATTCGACGTAACACGTAGCCGCGCCCTTCGTTAGAAGGCATCACACCATCGACAATCAAATACGCACAAGATCGGATATGATCAGCGACCACACGCAAAGACTGATTGGTCAGGTCTTCAACTCCGATGATGTCAGCCACTTGCTTAATTAATTGCTGGAAAACATCAATTTCATAGTTGGAGTGCACGCCTTGCTTAATCGCGGCGATACGCTCAATCCCCATTCCCGTATCAACTGACGGTTTAGGGAGGTTCTCCATGGTGCCATCAGCTTGTCGATTGAACTGCATGAAAACGATGTTCCAGATCTCAATGAAGCGATCACCGTCTTCTTCAGGCGTACCTGGAGGTCCTCCCCAGATATGCTCACCGTGGTCGTAGAAAATTTCACTGCAAGGCCCACAAGGTCCGGTATCCCCCATTTGCCAGAAGTTGTCTGACTCATACGGCTTTCCGCCTTCTTTATCGCCGATACGCACAATGCGATCCGCCGGTACACCGATGGTGTTATGCCAAAGATCAAACGCTTCGTCATCAGTGTGGTAAATGGTCACCAACAGTTTTTCTTTTGGCAAACCGATCGTCTCGGTCAAAAACGCCCACGCATAAGCAATCGCGTCTTTTTTGAAGTAGTCACCAAAACTAAAGTTACCGAGCATTTCAAAAAAGGTGTGATGACGAGCGGTAAAGCCTACATTTTCAAGGTCGTTATGTTTACCGCCGGCGCGCACACAACGTTGTGCTGAGGTCGCACGTGTGTAGTCTCGCTTCTCGGCCCCTAAGAAGGTGTCCTTAAATTGGTTCATGCCTGCATTAGTGAACAACAGTGTTGGGTCGTCGGCAGGGACGAGCGATGAGCTAGGCACAATCTGGTGCCCTTTGCTTTCAAAGAACTTGAGAAACGCTGTACGGATCTCATCAGTGCTCATATACATTGGCTAATCCTGATAATCGAATATTGCGTTAGCAACCGGTTATGGTAATGACGCGATGGGAGCATCGTATTGTTTACGCCATTGTAAACAACCGATCGCGTGGGGAAAAGAGACAGAGTAGGATTGGTTTAGAAATGCGGGTCGATATCGTCGTCATTCAGCGCGTATTGGATTTGATCAAAGTTAAAACCGCGCGATTGTAAAAAACGCATGCGTTTCGCTTTCACCTTGTGCTCAACAGGAGGAAGACGGCCATCTAGGTCAGCATACTTACGTATCGCTGTTTCTTTGGCGAGTAGGTACCAATCCACTTCAGCGTCTTGCTCTGCGCGGGCGAGTAGCTCAATATCAACGCCTTTACGTTTCGCATCTTGGCAGATACGCAACCAGCCATGATGTTTGTTTATTCCCTGACGCAACAGGCTGGTAGCAAAGCGCGCGTCATCTAACCAGCCTCGTTCTAAGCAGTCATTAATAGTGAGGGTAATTGCGTCGTCATCAAATCCGCGTTGAGACAATTTTTGTGTTAGCTCGTGGACAGAGTGATCGCGGCGAGCCAACAGGCCCACCGCTATTTCTTGGCACGATGCCGCCATTACAGCTTCTCGTCCTCAGTATCTGCCTCAACGTTGGCGTCTACAGCTTCGTTGTTCAGGCCTGGCTGCAGCAACATCTCACGCAAGGTGGTGTCAATTTCTTCAGCAATATGGGGGTTTTCTTTCAGGTATTTACATGCATTGGCTTTACCTTGGCCAATTTTATCGCCTTTGTAGCTGTACCAAGCTCCGGCTTTTTCTACCAGTTTATGTTTCACACCCAGATCCACCAGCTCGCCCTGCAAGTTAATGCCCTGACCATAAAGGATTTGGAACTCTGCTTGTTTAAACGGTGCGGCGACTTTGTTTTTTACCACTTTGACGCGGGTTTCGTTACCCACCACTTCATCGCCTTCTTTAATCGCACCAATGCGGCGAATATCTAAACGGACCGATGCATAGAACTTCAATGCATTACCGCCTGTGGTCGTTTCTGGGTTACCAAACATCACACCAATCTTCATCCGAATTTGGTTGATAAAGACCATCATGGTATTGCTGTTTTTGATGTTGGCGGTCAGCTTACGCATCGCTTGTGACAGCATACGCGCTTGCAGACCCATGTGGGAGTCGCCCATTTCGCCTTCAATCTCAGCTTTTGGCGTCAAGGCTGCGACCGAATCGATAACAATCATATCAACGGCCCCGGAACGCGTCAGCGCATCAGCAATTTCCAAAGCTTGTTCGCCAGTATCGGGCTGAGACACCAACAGGTTATCAATATCGACACCCAGCTTGCGCGCATAGATTGGGTCGAGTGCGTGTTCCGCGTCAATAAACGCACAAGTCTTGCCCTTTTTTTGCGCTTCAGCGATGGCTTCTAGGGTCAATGTCGTTTTACCTGATGACTCAGGTCCATAGATCTCGATGATACGACCAAATGGTAGGCCACCGGCGCCTAGCGCAATATCCAGAGACAAAGAGCCGGTCGATACGGTTTCGATGTCCATGGTACGGTCATCACCCAGACGCATGATTGAGCCTTTGCCAAATTGCTTTTCGATTTGCCCGAGTGCGGCTGCGAGCGCCTTTTCTTTGTTATCGTCCATTTCGGTCTCCAGGAAATAAAACGCTATCTCTATGAGATAAAAGCTATCATTAATGGGGCTAAGTATACTGTCCATTTATACAGTGTCTAGCCCTGTTTAGAAAAAATCTATCGGATGCGACACGCCTCCGATTATGGCGACAATCGCTGTAGCGCAAATGAGAGTGCATGTTCAATGGTTTGTTCACGCACGGCGCGCCGATCACCATCAAAATGACATACTTCACTATCCGTTTCACCATTGTGCCATGCCCAAGCAAACCAAACAGTACCGATCGGTTTATCATCGCTACCACCACTCGGTCCTGCAACACCACTGACCGCAATCGCTAATCCTGCGTTAGCCTCGGCCAATGCACCTTCCGCCATCGCGCTGACCACAGGCTCGCTCACTGCGCCATACTGGGCCAGTAAATCCGTGGGGACATGAACTAATGCTTGCTTTGCGGTGTTGCTATAGGTAACCCATGCCTGCTGAAACCACTGCGAGCTGCCTGGCACATCGGTCAGGCAATAGGCAATACCACCGCCGGTGCATGACTCCGCGGTAGTCACGGTTAATTCTGTATCCAATAGGGCATCACCCAAACGCTTTGCCAATGAGAATAAAGGGTCCACTGCGCACTCCTTTTTATTGGGTTGAGAAACCTGCACCACAACTTTACCCCTTGCGGTCCGATCACGTATTCTAACGCCCTTAACGTTCCATTTTGCAGGTCTAGTCGTGACAGTACAAGCGCTCGAAAAGCACACTCCCATGATGCAACAGTATCTCAAACTTAAAGCGCAGCATCCTGAAGAGCTGCTCTTTTATCGTATGGGAGATTTTTACGAACTCTTTTACGACGATGCCAAACGCGCCTCTCAATTATTAGATATTTCGTTGACCAAACGCGGCAGTTCAGGCGGTGAACCGATCCCCATGGCAGGCGTGCCCTATCATGCCGTGGAGGGCTATTTAGCCAAGTTGGTGCAATTGGGTGAACCCGTTGCCATTTGCGAGCAAATTGGTGATCCTGCCACCAGTAAAGGCCCCGTTGAGCGCCAGGTGGTACGCATCGTGACACCGGGTACCGTCTCTGATGAGGCATTGCTGAGTGAACGCGTCGACAACCTAGTGGCCGCATTGACGTGCGATAACGACCAGTTTGGCTTTGCAACCTTAGATATCACCTCTGGGCGATTCGTTCTGACTGAGCCGACAACCTATGAGCAGATGCAGGCGGAATTGCAGCGTACTCAGCCTGTCGAACTCTTGTATCCAGAGGACTTCCCCTACCCCGATCTCTTATCGGTGAGCCGCGGTGCAAGACGCCGTCCAATATGGGAGTTTGATTTAGACACGGCACGCAGCCAATTGACCGGCCAGTTTGGTACGCGCGATTTAGTTGGCTTTGGCGTCGAGGACTGCTCTCTTGGGCTAAGCGCGGCAGGCTGTGTTTTACAATATGCTAAAGAAACGCAGCGTACTGCACTGCCTCACATTCGTGCCATTGTTAAAGATCAGCAAGATAGCTCTGTCGTGCTTGATGCTGCAACACGACGTAACTTAGAAATCACCCAAAATCTCGCCGGTGGCACCGATAACACGCTGGCCGAGGTGCTAGACCAAACCACGACACCGATGGGCAGCCGTTTACTCAAACGCTGGTTACATCAACCCTTGCGCGATCGCCAAGTGCTCAATCAGCGCTTAGATGCCATTGGCACCCTGCTAGACAATAGCTTGTACACGGATCTTAGCGACGCTCTCAAGCCGGTGGGAGACATTGAACGTGTCCTTGCTCGCTTGGCCATGCGTTCAGCGCGCCCGCGTGATATGGCAAGGCTACGTACTGCATTGGCGCAGCTACCTGAGGTGCAAACATTGCTCACCGAGCTTGACCACAGTGCCTTCTCCGATCACCAAAAAGCCACCACTCCGATGCCGGAGTTACACGATCTACTCACGCGGGCCGTCGTCGACAATCCACCGGTAGTGATCCGTGATGGCGGCGTGATTGCGCCAGGGTACAGCGCGGAACTGGATGAGTGGCGCGACTTGTCCGAAGGCGCATCACGTTACTTAGAAGAACTAGAAACCCGCGAGCGCGAGCAATATGGCATCGACACGCTGAAAGTGGGTTATAACCAGGTGCATGGTTTTTATATTCAAATCAGCCGCGCGCAAAGTGATCGGGTACCTGCGCACTATATTCGCCGTCAAACGCTTAAAAATGCCGAGCGCTACATCATCCCAGAATTAAAAGAGCATGAAGACAAAGTATTAAGCTCTCGGTCTAATGCGTTGGCGCTCGAAAAACGCTTATGGGACGAATTGTTTGATCAGTTACTGCCACATTTGGCGCGATTACAGCAAGCATCAGAGGCGTTATCCGCGTTAGATGTATTGTGTAACCTCGCGGAGCGTGCTGATAGCCTCAACTATCATCGCCCAACATTGACCGAACAACCGGGGATCGATATCGAAGCGGGTCGACACCCGGTGGTTGAGCAGGTCATGACGGATCCGTTTATCCCCAACCCGATCACATTAAATCCTGAACGCCGCATGCTGATCATTACCGGTCCGAATATGGGGGGTAAATCCACCTATATGCGTCAAACAGCCTTGATCACCTTGCTAAGTCATATCGGTGCCTATGTGCCCGCCGAGCACACCTCCATTGGACCTATTGATCGTATCTTTACCCGTATTGGCGCGTCCGATGACCTTGCCTCAGGGCGTTCGACATTTATGGTAGAGATGACAGAAACCGCGAACATTCTTCACAATGCCACGGCCAACAGCTTGGTGTTAATGGATGAAATTGGACGCGGCACCAGTACTTATGATGGCTTGTCCTTAGCATGGGCCAGTGCCGAGTGGCTGGCAGAAAAAATCCATGCCATGACCCTATTTGCCACACATTACTTTGAGCTCACCGAACTGCCAGGACAAATGGAAGGCTTGGTCAACGTTCATCTAGATGCGATGGAGCATGGCGATGAAATCGCCTTTATGCACGCGGTACAAGAGGGAGCAGCCAGTAAATCTTATGGTTTAGCAGTCGCAAGCCTGGCCGGGGTTCCCAAACCCGTCATTCGCCGCGCCAAACATAAGCTGGCCCAACTTGAGCAAAGCGGCCAGCACACGGCAAATACCGAACAGTCGGTCGGTAAAATAATACCGACGCAATTGCCTTTGCTCCCCGAGCCCAGTGAATTAGATCATGCAATTGATGCACTCAATCCAGATGAAATGACCCCGCGTCAGGCCTTAGATGCGCTTTATGCCCTTAAAGCATTGCAGCAATCACGTTAATCACGCTAAGTGAAGCCATTCGCATTGATTATCGCGCGTTAATCATCACCAAAGCATCGATGACCGCACAACAAAAAACGGGACAGCCTTTGCTGTCCCGTTTTAATGTTGCTCTATGATTTGGGTAGTATTGTCTATTGTTCGACATTAAAGAGCGACTCAATACTTAGCCCTTGATGGGTCAGCATGTCGCGTAAACGACGTAGGCCTTCCACTTGAATTTGACGAACCCGCTCACGGGTTAGGCCAATTTCACGCCCAACATCTTCCAGCGTAGAGGCTTCATGCCCCAGAAGACCAAACCGGCGCGACAACACTTCGCGTTGCTTCGGATTCAGCTCCTGTAGCCATTGCACAATCGATTTCTTCATATCATCGTCTTGCGTGGTGTATTCAGGGCCATCCTGCTTTTCGTCAGGGATGATATCCAACAGCGCTTTTTCTGAGTCACCACCAATCGGATTATCCACAGAGCCAATACGTTCATTAAGGCGGAGCATACGATTTACATCTTCAACCGGCTTATCAAGCTGCGCGGCAATATCTTCCGCTGTCGGCTCATGATCTAGCTTTTGCGCTAATTCACGGGCAGTACGCAGATACACATTCAACTCTTTGACGACATGAATAGGCAGACGAATGGTACGCGTCTGGTTCATAATGGCACGCTCAATGGTTTGGCGAATCCACCAGGTTGCATAGGTTGAAAAACGGAAGCCGCGCTCTGGGTCAAACTTTTCTACGGCACGGATCAGGCCAAGGTTCCCTTCTTCAACCAGATCCAATAACGCTAGCCCCCGATTCGAGTAACGACGCGAAATTTTAACCACCAATCGCAAGTTACTCTCAATCATACGTTTACGGGCAACCTCATCACCCCGTAACGCTCGACGTGCGTAAAGCACCTCTTCTTCGGCAGTAAGAAGTGGTGAGAAGCCGATTTCACTTAGGTAAAGTTGGGTGGCATCAGAGGCTTTGGACGTGGCTGCTTGTTGCTGAACAGCCTCTTCGACTTCTTCGGCCACCTCTGGGGCTTGCGCCTCAACGGTGTCCAATTCCACGTCTTGATTCAAGCCGTCCAGTTTTTTTGCGGTATTTGTTTGGCTCATAGCGCCTCCCTTATGACGTAGCAGCAAAGCAGAATGTGTTTCTGCTTTAACCGGCCCCGTCACATCGGTGGCTGCAGCGTTATCACTTTGGTTTTGCCCCTGTGCTAACGCTTTGGCAGATAATGCAACGGATTGACCGATTTTCCTTTGTAGCGAATTTCAAAATGCAACCGAACACTGTTTGCACCAGAACTGCCCATTGAAGCTATTTTTTGCCCCTTCGTGACAGCTTGGCCTTCTGAAACATAAAACGAATCGTTGTGCGCGTACGCACTCAGATAATCATCATTGTGTTTCACTATTATTAATTTACCGTAACCTCGAAGCGCGCTTCCGGCGTAAACGACTTTTCCATCTGCCGCTGCCTGAATACGTTGTCCTCGTTGCCCAGCAATATCTATGCCCTTATTGCCTCGCTCTGTACTAGAAAATCGGGACACCATTCGGCCTTTTGCTGGCCATTGCCAGGTAATCTGTTGGTTAGATACGCTAGCGGTCCGCTTATTAACAACTTTCTTACTTTTCTCTTTTACTTGACTGTACCCCGCTGAAGGGTCCGATTCAACGTCTTTTGTGCGTTGAGTCGCGGTTTTTGACTTCTTTTTCCCCTCGAATTTGCCAGGATCGGCGCCTTTTCTAGAAGATGCTGCTACCGACGCAGCACTTGCAGTGGCTTTTGTGGCAGCGGCCACAGAAGCGCCATTGGCGACGACCTCGGCAGCAGAAGAAGATGAGGAAGATTGGTCCCTAGTGGGCGATTTAGCCACATCGGGACGCTGATAAGCAGGCTTCCACAATGCCAGTGTCTGCCCGGGGTAAATGGTGTAAGGAGGCTGTAAATTATTATGCTCGATGATATCGTCAATATCGCGATCCGTGATGTAAGCGATGTAGTAAAGCGTGTCGCCTTTTTTCACTTCATAATAGCTACCGCGATAGCTGCCTCTATCCACACTGGTGTAATCGGGCGTCACACTGGATACCGGTGCCGGTCCTCGCCAGGAACAACCAGATAAAAAAACCAATAGTGACAGAAAAAGCGCGATTTTCATCTATTTTAAAACACAGCTCCATCGCTCAGGCAGTTTATGCCAGTTCGCCCGCAACAAGGGGAACAAATTTAACCGATTCAACCATCTCGGTGTCGAATCTCGTTCCGTCACGCGTGACTTTCATCAGCGTTTGCTCAGCATCACCAATGGGAATCAACATCACACCGCCATCATTAAGTTGTTCACACAAAGCCTCCGGAATGTTGGCGGCTGCCGCGGTGACCATAATAGCATCATACGGTCCTTTACTCGGCCAACCTTGCCAACCATCTCCATGCTTGGTGGAAACGTTATAAATATCCAGCTGTTTAAGGCGCCGTTTGGCCAGCATTTGTAATTGTTTAATCCGTTCGACAGAATAAACATGATCGACCAAGTTCGCGAGGATGGCGGTTTGATAACCGGACCCAGTGCCAATTTCCAAAATGCGACTATCTCGTTGCAAATTGAGTAGCGATGTCATCTTAGCCACAATATAAGGTTGTGAAATGGTTTGTCCCCAACCAATCGGTAACGCATTGTTTCCGTAGGCCTGGTGGGTCATGGCTTCAGAGACAAATAAATGTCTGGGCACGGCTTGCATGGCATCTAAAACGTCAGTGTTTGTCACACCTTGTTGTTGCAAAAATTGAATAAGTGATTGCGCTTGACTCAACGTCTGCTTCCTTTATCACTGAGTTTGAATCGATAAATAAGGCTGCCGCCTCATTGCGGCTAGCCCAGTATGGCACGCGAGGGGATTACTCAGTCAGCCATTGCGAAAACACACCTAGCGTATCATGAGCGGTTAAATCCACTTGCAGTGGTGTGATAGAGACAAACTGCTCAGAAATCGCGTGGAAGTCGGTTCCTGGTCCTGCGTCTTGTGTTTTACCCGGCGCGCCAATCCAGTATATCGGTTTACCTCGCGGATCGCCTTGTTTTATCACATCTTCTGCGTGGTGGCGGGCGCCAAGACGGGTCACTTTCCAACCCGCAAGACGGTCAAGAGGCACATCCGGCACATTAATATTGATCAAACGATGGTTCGGCGCCTCATGACGCTGGTTTTTCGCTAAAAACTGTTTCACCACATGTGCCGCAGTGTCAAAGTGTTGATGACCACAAAGTGAGACTGCGATTGCTGGCGCGCCGAGGAAAAAGCCTTCTGTTGCCGCAGCGACCGTCCCCGAGTACAGTACGTCATCACCCAAATTCGCCCCCTGATTGATCCCTGTAATCACAAAATCGGGCTCCCACGGCAACAGCTCCCGCAGGGCTAAATGGACCGAATCCGTCGGGGTGCCTTGAACCGCATAACGTTGGGGACCCAGTTCACGTACCCGTAATGGATTTTCCAACGTTAACGAGTTGGAGGCCCCTGAGCAGTTACGATCCGGCGCGGCGACTACGACATCAGCAATACTCGATAACACCTCGGTCAATGTTTGGATCCCTTGCGCATGGTAGCCGTCATCGTTACTAATCAATATGCGCATCACGCTCTCCTTGTTCATTTGCAATCACAACTTCTCTCATCACTGCTGTCGCAAATGCCCCCGCAGGTAAAAAGAAACTGACGGTTAAGGTATCAGTATCGTGCGACCACGTCATGGCCCGAGGCAGTAAACGTATTAGGCGACGGTCATGACGCATGCGATTATCGCGAATCACCGCCAATAAATCTGGCTCTTGTTCTACCACATTTAACTCAAACTGCTCGGCGTCAGCGGTGGTCGGTAAAGCATTATCACCCGTCATCGGTGCAGTAATGGTTGGTTTTTGAAGACCGGCCTCGACCGTATACGTTTGTTTTTCCTCGTCCATACATAAATCACCAGCCAGTGTCTGGTCAAACAAGCCAGCCTTTAATCGCGCAGAAACCACTTGATTAAACAACAACGCACGCGCAGCTGAGAGATAAAAACTACGTTTACTCTTATCCCGGACTTTGCGCTCTCCACGCCCCCAAGCACGAGCTATCGTCACATTGTTGCCCTCGCGACCAAATCGCTGAGCGCCAAAATAATTAGGGACGCCCTCTTTAGCAATGGCTTCAAGACGAGGGAGCAATGCTTGCGGATCGGTAAGCTGACGAATACAGAGCGTAAACTGATTACCAATCAAATCACCCGGACGTAGTTTATGTTGATGCCGTGCGGTGCCCTCGAGACTGACAACACCCGGATGGGTCTCGACAAACGCCGCTAAATCCGGATCATCTTTTCCTGGCAGGTGAACGCTGAACCATTGCTCTGTTACCGCATGGCGATCTTTTAAACCGGCCCAGCTGACTTGGCGCGAGGTAACACCACAGGCTTTTGCCAGCTCGTTAGCCACGTATTGCGTGTTTTCACCCCGCTTTTTAATTCGGACTAAAAAGTGCTCGCCTTGACCAGATGGCGTAAAACCGAGGGATTCTGAGACAATAAAATCGTCTGGAGAGGCTTTTAAGGTCCCGGACTGTGTCGGCTGACCATGTGAGTACGCTAAAGGTGCCAGTAAGTCTGTCATAGAGCCTCTTTATTCAATAAGACAACGGCTTCGCACGCGATGCCTTCTTTACGGCCAGTAAAACCAAGACGCTCTGACGTCGTCGCTTTGACGTTGACCGCGCCCGTTTCCACGCACAAGTCTTTTGCGATCGCCGCACGCATCGCTTGAATATGCGGGCCCATTTTAGGTGCTTGGGCAATAATGGTGATATCCGCATTCCCGAGCTGATAGCCTTTCGCTCGTACTTTGGTGTAAACGTCTCGCAGTAACATCTGGCTATCGGCCCCAGCCCATTCTTCACAGGTATCTGGATAATGCTGGCCAATATCGCCGGCGGCAATCGCGCCCAGTAAAGCATCACATAACGCATGGAGGGCAACATCACCGTCTGAATGCGCGATCAGTCCTTGCTCATAAGGCACTGCCACCCCACCGATAATAACCGGGCCATCGCCCCCAAATTTATGCACGTCAAAGCCGTGTCCAATTCGCATCATGCTTGGCCTTCTTGTTGTGAAAGGTAAAACGCTGCAAGCCACTGATCCTCTGGATGGGTGACCTTAATATTGCTAGCACTCGCAGGCACCAAAATCGGATGTCCGCCGATCGCTTCAATCGCGGAAGCTTCATCGGTGACCTGATCACCGGCTATTTCCAGTGCGCGTTTTAGTGTTTGAGTTAAAAACATTTGTGGCGTCAGGGCATGCCAAAGCGCTTCGCGCTCAACCGTATGTGCCACTTGTCCATCGTCATTCGCGCGCTTCATCGTGTCTCTCACTGGCGCCGCCAATAAGGCTCCGTCTTGATGAGATTGCGCGTGCGCGATCAGCGCATCAATGTCTGCATGCGTCACACACGGTCGTGCCGCATCATGCACCATGACCCACTGAGTTGTCACCGCTGCTAATCCAGCTTGTACAGAGGTTGCGCGAGTTAGCCCCCCGGTCACAACCTGCACATCGGCATGCTCACCAAGGCCAGTTTGCGCAAAGTAACCGTCGTTAGCGCTAATCGCAATCACCACCGAACTAATCGCAGGGTGTGCCAGCAAGCGCTCAACGGTATGTTGAAGCAGCGTTTTGCCTGCTAAAGTAAGGTATTGTTTAGGACAGTGAGCCTGCATTCGCCGTCCCACCCCGGCGGCAGGGACCACGGCACTGATACCCGACCGCAAAGCGCCAGGCTGCAAAGAGGTTTGTTCGACCACAAGTTATCTTCTTTGTTAGTACCGCCTGCAGGCGGTAATCGGTTATTGTCTTGTATCGACCAATCGGAAAAATGTTTCGTCGGGTTTGATCATGCCAAGCTCGTTACGTGCGCGCTCTTCAATCGCTTCTTGACCGCGTTTTAAATCCGCAATCTCCGCGTACATTTGTTGATTACGCGTCACGAGTTTTTGATTGGCCTGCTGCTGCACGGCGACATTGGCTTCAATTTGCCAGTAATCTGTCACGCCATTTTTGCCTAACCATAAATCGTATTGTAGCCAAACAAGCGTGAGAAACAGCGCAACCGATAGCAGCCTCATACCTGTACTCCTTCCTATATCGGCTCGACGTATTTGCACAATAGAATTCTAGTCGCATAGGCTAGCGGATCAGGTCGCTGGTGTCATGGTTTTCCTAAACGAAAAAAGCCGCGCCGTTAAACGGCGCGGCTTTTCTAATAAAAGTGTCTAAGTGCCGATTATTGGCCTTTCACTTCTTTTAGACCGTTAAACGGTGCTTTTTCACCCAGCGCATCTTCGATGCGGATAAGCTGGTTGTACTTAGCAACGCGATCTGAACGGCTCATCGAACCGGTTTTGATTTGGCCTGCTGCAGTACCCACCGCTAAGTCAGCGATGGTTGCGTCTTCAGTTTCGCCTGAACGGTGAGAGATAACCGCCGTGTAACCAGCGTCTTTCGCCATCTTGATTGCAGCCAGCGTCTCAGTCAATGAACCGATCTGGTTGAATTTGATCAAGATAGAGTTCGCCACACCTTTGTCGATGCCTTCTTTCAGGATCTTAGTGTTAGTCACAAACAAGTCATCACCAACCAGCTGAAGCTTGTCACCCAGCAGTTCGGTTTGGTGCTTAAAGCCGTCCCAATCAGACTCGTCGAGGCCGTCTTCGATAGACACGATTGGGTACTCTTCAGCCAGCTTAGCAAGATAGTGGTTAAACTCTTCTGAAGAGAAGGTTTTACCTTCACCTTTCATGTTGTAGATGCCTTGCTCTTTGTCATAGAACTCAGACGCTGCACAGTCCATTGCTAAAGTAATGTCTTTACCCAGCTCGTAGCCTGCTTGCTCAACCGCTTCTTTAATCGCGGCGAGTGCTGCTGCGTTTGACTCTAGGTTAGGCGCAAAACCACCTTCGTCACCAACAGCAGTGCTTAGGCCTTTGGCTTTCAGTACTTTGGCAAGGTTGTGGAATACTTCTGCACCGATGCGCAGCGCTTCTTTTAGCGTCTTAGCACCGACTGGCTGGATCATGAACTCTTGGATATCAACGTTGTTATCCGCGTGCTCACCACCATTCAGGATATTCATCATTGGCAGAGGCATAGAGAACTGACCCGCAGTACCGTTTAGCTCAGCGATATGCTCGAACAAAGGCATGCCTTTTGCCGCTGCCGCTGCTTTGGCGTTCGCCAAAGAAACCGCGAGGATAGCGTTAGCACCGAACTGAGATTTGTTCTCGGTACCGTCGAGATCGATCATCACTTGGTCGATATCCGCTTGCGCTTTAGCGTCTTTACCCAGCAATGCTTCTGCGATTGGGCCATTCACAGCTTCAATCGCTTTCAGTACGCCTTTACCCATGAAACGTGACTTATCACCGTCACGCAGTTCTAGTGCTTCGCGAGAACCCGTAGATGCACCAGAAGGAGCTGCTGCCATACCAACGAAACCACCTTCTAGGTGAACTTCCGCTTCAACGGTAGGGTTACCGCGTGAATCAATAATTTCACGACCTAGAACTTTAACGATCTTAGACATTGTGATTCCTCTCGTCTGTCATTGTTTTTAAAAATAAAGAGCGGCCGCCTTCTGGGCTACCGCTCGAATGTCGTTTATAGCTCACCACGCTGTTTTTTGCCTGCCGCAGCAACAAATCCAGCAAACAGTGGATGGCCATCACGCGGCGTTGAAGTGAATTCCGGGTGGAACTGGCACGCCACGAACCAAGGATGTGCTGGGTTTTCAATGATCTCTACCAGCTTTTTATCGGCAGACAGACCAGAAACTGACAATCCTGCTTTTTCTAGCTTAGGACGTAGCAGATTATTCACTTCATAACGGTGGCGATGGCGCTCATGGATTTGGGTATTGCCGTAGAGCTGATGCGCTTTCGAACCTTCAGCTAAGTGGCAAAGCTGCGCGCCTAGGCGCATGGTGCCACCAAGGTCTGACGTCTCGCTACGCTCTTCCACTTTGCCTTCTTCATCGACCCACTCAGTGATCAGGCCAACGACAGGATAAGGGCTTGCTTGGCTAAACTCAGTCGAGTTAGCGCCTTCCATGCCGGCGACATTACGTGCGTATTCAATCAACGCCACCTGCATACCAAGACAAATACCCAGATACGGCACATTGTTTTCACGTGCATATTGTGCCGCAAGGATCTTACCTTCAATGCCGCGGTCACCAAATCCACCAGGGACGAGAATCGCGTCCAAGTCCTTCAGCATTTCACTGCCGCGGGTTTCAAGATCTTGTGAATCCACGTACTTGATGTTGACGGTCAGGCGATTTTTCAACCCACCGTGTTTTAACGCTTCATTGACGGACTTGTACGCATCCGGCAATTCAATGTACTTACCGACCATACCAATGGTGACTTCACCCATTGGGTTGGCTTCTTCGTAGCTCACTTGCTCCCATTCAGACAAGTCAGCTTCTACGGCTTCAATGCCAAAGCGCTTGCACACCAAATCGTCCAACCCTTGCGAACGGATCAACGATGGGATCTTGTAAATAGAGTCGACGTCTTTCATGGTGATCACCGCTTTTTCCGCCACATTACAGAACAGCGCAATCTTAGCGCGTTCATTGGCAGGAATTGGGCGCTCACTACGGCATACCAGCACATCCGGCTGAATACCAATCGACAGAAGCTCTTTTACTGAGTGCTGGGTCGGCTTGGTTTTTACTTCGCCTGCCGCAGCCAAGTAAGGCACTAATGTCAGATGCATGAACATGGCATGTTCGCGGCCCACGTCTACCGTCAACTGACGAATCGCTTCCAAAAATGGTAATGATTCAATATCACCGACCGTTCCGCCGATCTCGACGATCACAATATCGTGACCTTCACCGCCTGCGACGATGCGATCTTTGATCGAGTTGGTAATATGTGGGATCACCTGAATCGTCGCCCCCAGGTAGTCTCCACGGCGCTCTTTGCGCAGTACATCCGCATAAACACGGCCAGAGGTAAAGTTATTACGCTTGGTCATTTTAGTGCGAATGAAGCGCTCATAGTGACCGAGATCAAGGTCGGTCTCTGCGCCGTCTTCCGTGACGAATACTTCTCCGTGCTGGGTAGGGCTCATTGTCCCTGGATCCACGTTAATATAAGGGTCGAGTTTCATGATGGTGACGTTAAGGCCACGCGCTTCAAGAATGGCTGCTAATGAGGCTGCAGCAATACCCTTACCGAGGGAGGATACAACACCGCCCGTAACAAAAATGTAGTTCGTCGTCATGCTAAACCTGAGAGTTGGATTTAGAGGAAATAAATGAAGTTCTGGACGGGATATTATGATACCAGACCCCACTGACTCCCACAATGTGAAAGCTACCACACACCCTGGTGTTTTTAATTGTCACAAATCAATTATGCCAATTACAGGATATTGCCTTACCCGTCTTTTTTAACCGCTTGCCACGCCGATTCTAGTTCATCCAGCTGACATTGTTGAATATTTTTTCCATTATCACGTAATTGATTTTCAACGCCACGAAAGCGACGTTCAAATTTCTGATTGGCTGCGCGCAACGCCTGCTCAGCATCCGTGCCTAGGTGGCGCGCGACATTGACGACAGCAAACAAAAGATCACCAACTTCGTCTTCCACACGGCTTGCGTCAACCGGTGTCTGTGCCAATTCATGTTCGACCTCTTCCAGCTCTTCTCGCACCTTCTCGATAACCGGCGCCACGGTTGGCCAATCAAACCCTGCCCTTGCACATCGTTTTTGTAGCTTGTGGGCGCGAGTTAACGCGGGCAACCCCTGAGTCACGCCATCTAATAGACTGCAGGATTGGGTTGAGGGCATTTTCTCTGCGCGCTCTTGCGCCTTAATACCTTCCCAATCAGGCGAGCTTAATGGCTTCCCGTCCGCATCTTTAGGACCGAATACGTGAGGGTGACGACGCGTGAGCTTATCGCACACTGCACTGACGACATCGTCAAAATCAAATCGATGTTGTTCGCGCCCTAATTGACTGTAGAACACAATTTGAAAAAGAAGGTCGCCCAACTCGTCTTTTAGGTCCGACCAGTTTTCACGCTCGATGGCGTCAGCCACTTCGTACGCCTCTTCTAAAGTATGAGGCACGATAGAGGCAAAGGTTTGTGCCTTGTCCCAGTCACAACCATGATTAGGGTCGCGTAAGGTCGCCATGATCGTCAGTAAGTTGTCAATTGACGCCATAAGAAGGTTCCTTCATGAAAAAAACGCCCTGTCGAAACAGGGCGAATGTATTAGCGGAGGCGTTTCGCTTCGACCACGTCTTTCACTTGTTCAAGCCGGTTTACAACGCGGCTTAAGGTATCTAAATCAGAGATTTCGAGATCAAAGTCCATGATCGACATTTGCTTTTTATAATCAACTCGGCTTTGCATCCCGGCTACCCGTGCTTTCTCATTGCTTAGCACGTTATTGATATCTTTGACCAGCCCGGTTCGTTCATTTGCCGAAAGGCGAATGCGTACATGGTATTGACCAATATGGCCTTTCCCCCACACCGTGGCGATAATCCGCTCCGGTGCATGATGGCTAAGCTCATTGAGCTGTTCGCAATCTGCACGATGGACCGAAATACCACGCCCTTGGGTAACAAATCCTTTAATGTCATCACCCGGCAACGGCTGGCAGCAGCGCGCGAGATGCGTCATCAGGTTATCAACACCTTCGACAACCACGGCATCGCGGTGGGCTTTGCCGGTGCTCGGTTTTTGTTCGCTTTGCTGCAGTTTTTCTAACAACTGCTGCTCTTCTTCTTCCAGGCTCGGTTTATTAATCAGGCCATTAATATGGTTCACTACCTGATTAATGCGCAAATCACCACTGCCCACGCCGGCATAAAGCTCGTCCAGCGTGTTAACGTTAAAGCGTTTTAGCGCCAAATTGGCATCTTTACTGATGCCGCCAATTTTTTGTAGCTCGGTATCCAAGATTTCTTTACCGGCAGCAATGTTCTTGTCTTTGTCTTGCTTGCGGAACCAAGCATTTATTTTGGCGCGCGCACGACTTGAGTTAACAAATCCATGGCTGGGATTGAGCCAATCTCGCGACGGGTTAGGCTCTTTTTGCGTGATGATTTCAACCTGGTCGCCCATTTGTAGGTGATAGGTGAACGGAACAATTCGCCCTTCTACTTTGGCACCAATGCAACGATGACCCACTTCTGAATGGATGTGGTAGGCAAAATCAAGTGGCGTTGCCCCTATAGGTAAGTCGACGACATCGCCGCGCGGGGTGAACGCATACACCCGATCGTCGAACACTTGGCTACGCAACTCATCAAGCATTTCGCCAGAATCAGACATTTCTTCTTGCCATGCCAATAGCTTACGCAGCCAGGTGATTTTTTCATCGTAGCCACTGCGGCCACTGGCTGAGCCTTCTTTATATTTCCAATGGGCCGCTACACCTAGCTCTGCATCATCGTGCATTTGTTTGGTGCGAATTTGAATCTCAACGGGCTTGCCTTCCGGCCCCAACACCACAGTGTGAATTGACTGATAACCGTTCGGCTTGGGGTTGGCGACATAATCATCAAATTCTTTGGGTAGATGACGGAACTGGGTATGGACGGCACCTAATGCGGCGTAACAATCCTGAAGTTGATCCGCAATGATGCGCACAGCGCGCACATCAAACAACTCATCAAACTCCAGATTTTTCTTCTGCATTTTGCGCCAGATACTATAAATATGCTTCGGGCGTCCATATACCTGTGCATTAATATGCGACGCTTCCATTTCCTGCTGGAGCCCTTCGACAAAGGCACTGATATAGTTTTCACGGTCAATGCGTCGCTCGGCCAGCTGCTTGGCGATTTGTTTATAGGTTTGCGCATGTTGGTAACGGAACGCGTAATCTTCAAGCTCCCACTTTAGCTGACCAATTCCCAATCGGTTAGCCAAAGGCGCATAAATGTTAGCGCTCTCTTTCGCTGCTTGCTGACGCACAGACTCTGGCGCATCTTTCACTTCACGTAAATGGCAAATACGCTCGGCGAGTTTAATCACCACGCAACGAAAGTCTTCCACCATAGAGAGCAACATACGGCGCACATTATCAACTTGCGAGGACGTGGCCTCATCGTCGGCTTGGGTATTTAAATGCCGAATCGCAGCGGTCTGCTGCACACCGCGAATCAGGTTGACTATCGACATCGAATAGTCGTCCGCCAGTGTCTCCAGGGTGACCAGTTCGGCGTCGACCATCGGAAATAATAGCGCGGCCAGCAAGGTGTCGGCATCCATGCTTAATGTCACGAGGATTTCGATCATCTCTCGGCCTCGCCACAAAGGCTGGCTGAGTGCTGATTCATCGTCACTCAATGCTCGACAATATTGGTAGCCGTCTAACAAGGCTTGTGTCGTCGATGCGTCTTGCCCGAGTCGCTTAACCCAGGTGTTAAGCTCAAATGTTTCATCTTCGTGTAGGTGGGCTTCTCGTACCGCAACCATAACTGTTCCTATCCTTAACTCTCTTACTGACAAGAGAGGCATGTCGATAACGACAAGCCACTAAACGCTTATGCCCGCTTGTTCGTCACCGGCTTAAACAAGGCCATCGATTCCATGTGTCCTGTTTGTGGAAACATATCCAGCATCCCTAATTTGACAAGTGCATAACCATTATCAAGCAGCACGCGGGCATCGCGCGCCAGGGTGGCAGGATTACAGGACACATAAACAATATGTGAAGCCCTCGATTGTGCCACAAAGTCTATAACACCCGCAGCCCCTGCGCGTGCCGGATCGAGTAAGATTTTGGTAAAATCGAGATGGGTCCACTCTCCTTCTAACGCGTCGCTATTTAAATCAGCTTGATAAAAACCGGTGTTATCACAACCATTTATCTTCGCATTATCTGCCGCCTGATTCACCATGGCTTGCACGCCTTCCACCCCGACAACGTGCCCAACCAGTTTGGCAGCGGGGACACTAAAGTTACCCAATCCACAAAAGAGATCCAAGACACGATCTTCTTTCTCTAGTGCTAACCAATCCAGTGCCTGTGACACCATGTCCTGATTGACCGTCGGGTTGACCTGAATAAAGTCATTCGGTTGAAACGCAAGGCGACATCCCGCCACTTGGTAATCTGGCGCGGCGCCGATAAGACGTTCAGGTGCGCCATCGCCTTGATGAAGATAAAAGGTGCAGCCTTGAGTTTCTGCCCAGTGGCACAATGCTTGACGGTCATCACTGTGCAATACCTTGGTGGTACGCAACGACACTACCGTGGTGTTGTCAGCCTCAATCAGATCAAGATGACCCAAAATACGTCGACCACGCAGGCCATCCAAACACGGACGCAAGTGCGCAAGCAAAGTATTCAATGACTCACTCAGGACCGGACAATGGCTAACATTGATAATCGCACTGCGTTGGCGAGCACGAAACCCCATTGCCAATGCCCCCTTTTTATCAACCTGAAGACTGATGCGTGCACGACGCCGATATTGCCATGGCCTATCTGTAATAGGTGCCGAGAGTGTTGCCTCTTCCCCAGCAAATTTTTGCATCAGCTCATTCAACGTTTGCTGTTTATGCGTAACCTGCCCTTCATGGCTTAGATGCTGCAAGCTGCAACCACCGCACTGCTGATAAACCGGGCACCCTGGCTCAACACGTTGTGTGGCGTGGCTATCGAGTTTAATTAATTGGCCGCGCGCATATTGCCGTTTTTGTTCGGTCAGCTGTACCAAGGCTTGCTCTTCCGGCAAGGTACCTGGGACAAACACCGGTTTTTTATCCAAAAAGCCAACGCCATCGCCATGATGGTCTAAGCGTTTAATGGTTATCAGCTGATGCTTTTGCTCAACCTTTTTATTTTTTTCGGGCTTAAAAAAGCGCGCCATGTCGTATTCCAGTGTTTAAAGCTTGTTGCCAAGCCAGTCAAGAGATCCTGCCAGTGGGAGTTGTGATAGTTCGCTGACTATTTTGTGATTGAATCATGTACACTGGCGCTAATTGTCGTGATTATTTTCCCATAGTTTATCTAGCATGACCAAATATGGCCTCCGCACTCGTGTTTCTGTACTCACTATTGCACCGACACTCATCGTTGGGCTATTACTCAGTGCATTTTTCACCAGCACCCGCTATCAAGACCTTGAGCAGCAACTCACGGTAACCGGTTCTGCGATTATAGAACCGCTCGCCATTGCCAGCGAAGTGGGATTGAAAAATGACAGTCGTGAAAACGTGCGCCGGCTCATCGGCTTTGCTCACCGCCAGCATTCTCAGTTTGTGAGAAGTATTGCCGTGTTCGATCGTCGTAACGAGCTGTTTGTGACCTCGAACTACCACCGCAATTTAGCCATGCTCTCCGTCGATAGTGGCCAACCTATTCCCACACAATTACAGGTTAGCCAACAGCAAGATACCTTGATTTTGCGTGCACCGATTTTAGAAATTGGACGCTTTACCCCCGGGCTCAATGTCGAGCGCCCTTTGGGGTATATCGCGATGGAGTTGGACCTTAGCTCAGTACGGTTGAAACAGTACCAGGAAATGATCACAGCGCTGGTTATGGTCGCGCTGGGCGGGATTCTCTCCTGCTTTTTCGCTTACCGTTTGATTGCCGATGTGACTCATCCAATCGGCAACATGGTGACCTTGGTCGATAGAATTCGACGAGGCCATCTTGACGTGCGGATTGAAGGTGAGCTGCTCGGCGAGCTGGATACCTTAAAAAATGGCATCAATGCAATGGCAATCTCATTGTCCGAATACCATTTGGAAATGCAACAAAGTATTGATCAGGCGACCAGTGATCTACGCGAAACCTTAGAGCAGCTCGAGATCCAAAACGTTGAGTTAGACATTGCCAAGAAAAACGCGCAAGAAGCGGCACGGGTTAAATCCGAGTTTCTCGCCAATATGTCCCATGAGCTGCGTACACCGCTCAACGGGGTGATTGGCTTTACGCGACAAATGCTAAAAACCGAGCTCAGTAGTAGTCAACGAGATTACCTTCTCACCATTGAAAAATCCGCCAATAACCTGCTGACGATCATCAATGACATCTTAGATTTCTCTAAGCTGGAAGCGGGTAAGTTGCTGTTAGAAAACATTCCGTTCGACGTGCAAGAGATGCTCGACGAAGTGATGCGCCTACTCGCGCCTATGGCGCATGAGAAAGGGCTAGAGCTAACCCTGCGCACCGATGCTCGGATTCCTGCGGGAGCGGTTGGCGATCCGCTTCGTATCCAACAAGTTTTAATCAATTTGATTGGCAACGCGGCGAAATTTACCGAGCGAGGTAATATTGATGTCAGTGTCGATCTTAAACAGCTACACGATGAAACCGTCGAACTGCAATTGATGGTCAAAGACACCGGCATTGGGATCTCTGAACGTCAACAAGCGCAGCTTTTCCAAGCGTTTAGACAGGCAGACGCCAGTATCTCGCGCCGTTATGGCGGTACTGGGCTCGGGCTTGTGATCACGCAAAAATTAGTCCAACAAATGGGCGGCGATATTGGCTTTACCAGTCGCCTTCACCAAGGTTCATCATTCTGGTTTACGCTGCAGCTGACACAAACTGATTTACCGGTATCGCAGCCACTCGACATCGAGCCTTTGGTCGGGCGCGATATTCTGATTGTGGAGCCCAATGCGCGTACCAGAGAGATTTTGCGCAAACGACTGAGCCAGGTGGGCCTAAACGTTGATACCGCGTCCGGCACCCATGTGCTCACTGACCGTCAGTATCATTTTGCCCTACTCTGTTTTGATGCTGGAAACATGCCCGCGCTCAGTGAGATGCAAGACGCGGTCAGTGTCTGCGAGCAGCAAGCGCAGTCAGTCGTCGTTTGCTTACCCACCACCGAACTCGAAGCATCCGAGCATCTTTTGAAAGCAGGTGTACGAGCGTGTGTCGCCAAGCCGATCCCGCAGCGTAAACTATTGGAAACACTGCTTGGTTCACCCGAGCCGGCGCCTTTGCCGCTACCCCAATCTAACACCACGCAAAAGGCGCCCTACACCGTGATGACTGTCGATGATAATCCTGCGAACTTGAAACTGATCACAGCCTTGTTGGCTGAGCGAGTAGAGAAAGTCGTGACCGCAGATGATGGCGTCAAAGCCCTGTCACTGGCACACCAATACGCCTTTGATATCATTTTGATGGATATTCAAATGCCTGAAATGGACGGTGTCACCGCTAGCCAAGAAATCCGTAAAGCGGGACTCAACCAGCAAACGCCGATTGTAGCAGTAACCGCTCATGCGATGCCTGGTGAGCGTGAGCGCCTTATTGATGCCGGGATGGACGATTACCTCACCAAGCCCATTGAAGAGGCCATGTTAGAAAGCACCCTGAGTCGTTGGCTGCATTTTGATGACACGGTAGCACCTCATCAAGCCGCACCGTTACCCACTTATTCGGCTAACCAGGATCACAGTGCGCGTCATCTGGATTGGCAGCGGGCGCTCAACCAAGCAGCAGGCAAGGCCGATCTCGCCAAAGAAATGCTAGAAATGTTACTCGCCTCTTTTACGTCAGTGAAGAAGGTGGTCGCTAGTGCGTTGGCGGGAGAGTCAGAGACCGATAGCTTATGGCAAGCCATCCACAAGCTCCACGGTAGCTGTGCTTATAGCGGTGTGCCTCAACTGAAAAGCCTGTGTCACGAGTTAGAAACGCAATTAAAAGCCGGGGCAGATATCGCAGCTGTCGAACCTGAGCTGTTAGAGCTCCAAGATGAGATTGCACATATTGAGCAACTGGCACCGCAATATCTCGATAACGCGCAGGGCTGTTAACCCGTTTCTAAGATAACATACGCGACCGCGTAGGCCTTTTCATCCGATAAGGTCAGCCAACAGTGCGCAACGCCACGCTCGCGTGCCAATTGGGCAGCACGGCCAGAAAGGCTTAGGGCTGGCTGGCCGGAAGTCTGATTCGTAATGGTAAAATCATGAAACGTGACACCATCGGCAATCCCGGTTCCTAGCGCTTTTGCCGCGGCTTCTTTCGCAGCAAAGCGCTTGGCCAAGTAACGAGCAGGCGCATGATGTGTTGCCATATGCTCCCGCTCACTATCGGTTAGGATCCGATCGGCAAAGCGCGATTGGCGTGCAAACGCTTTTTCAATACGCGCAATCTCAACAATGTCTGTACCAATTCCAACAATGGCCATTTAGCGACGCGCCGCTTCCATAATCGCTTTCATATCCGCCACCGCTTTTTGCAAACCATCAAACATTGCACGACCTATGATTGCATGACCAATATTCAGTTCATGCATTTCTGGCATCGCCGCGATGGGAGTGACGTTATGATACGTCAGGCCATGACCCGCATTCACTTTGATCCCCAAGTCGACAGCAGAGCTTGCCGCTGCGGAGATCTTTTTAAGCTCCGATTGGCGATCGTTGTCATTGGTTGCATCCGCGTAGTGGCCCGTATGCAGCTCAATAAAGGGCGCACCACATTGATGAGCCGCTTCAATTTGATTGCGATCAGCATCAATAAAAAGGGAAACCTTAATCCCAGCTTCGCTCAGACGCTGGGTTGCCGCTTTCACTTTATCCAGCTGGCCTGCGACATCCAAGCCCCCCTCGGTGGTGAGCTCTTCACGTTTTTCCGGGACCAAACAAACAAATTCAGGTTGAATCTCGAGCGCAATCTCAACCATTTCATCGGTCACCGCCATTTCCAGATTCATACGCGTTTGTAGCGTTTCTTTGAGTAAACGGACATCGCGATCAGTGATGTGGCGACGATCTTCACGAAGATGCACGGTGATCCCTGCCGCTCCAGCACGCTCAGCTAACTCCGCCGCATGAACCGGATCCGGATACGCGGTACCACGTGCATTACGTATCGTCGCAACGTGATCAATGTTCACACCGAGGTAAATTTTATCCATGATTATTTCCTTCTAAACAATTCTCTGCTTTTTAGCGGCTTAGGACCAAGATAAGGTTTGAGCGCCATACGTGTAAAACGCTTGGCGGCGCGCAGCTGTGCCACCGTTTCAAAATGTCGTGTCGCCAACGCTCGTAGATCAGCGCCAGTAAATTGCCGATGTTGGCTTTTCATGATCGACGCGACAAAGCCTTGCTGCTCACGATATAGATACGTCATAGTATCGTTGATCGGGTCGCCGCTACCAGCACAATGAAGAAAATCAACGCCATAGCCCAGTGCTTCTAACAGCGCAAGCTCAAAGCAGCGTAATGCAGGCTCTGGGTTATGATAGCGGGCAAGCTGGGTTAGGGCGGTGACATAATCGAAAAATAACGCTGGGTAAGGCGTATGAGGCTCAAGCACACGCATAACTAACTCATTGAGGTAAAAGCCGGAATACAGAGCATTGCCTGATAAAGGCAGCGCGAGGCCTGTGGCCTCAGCACTGCGCAATGTACGTAATTCACCGCGTCCCCCCCACTTGAGCAGCAAGGGAGTAAAAGGCTGCAGTGCGCCTCTTATGGCCGAACGGGGACGACGTGCTCCCTTGGCGAGAAGCGTGATACGCCCCTCGAACTCAGAGAACACATCTAAGAGCAGACTCGATTCACTATAGGGGCGCGAATGCAGCACAAAACCACGTTGAAAGCCGTCCACTCACCCTCTCCTGAGTGCATGGACCCGATGTTCGGGCCAATTAAAGATCGTCGATATAGCCTAAACTGCGCAACGCGCGTTCGTCATCAGCCCAGCCGGATTTCACTTTCACCCAAAGCTCAAGATAGACCTTACGTTCGAAGAGATCTTCCATGTCTAAGCGTGCCTCACGGCCAATGCGTTTGATCTTTTCGCCGCCTTTACCAATGACCATTTTCTTCTGGCCGGTACGCTCAACTAAAATCAAACCATTAATATGAAAGCCATCGGTTTCAGGGTTGTAGTCAAAACGTTCAATTTCAACCGTCACTGAATAAGGCAGCTCTTCACCGGTAAAACGCATCAGCTTTTCACGGATAATTTCTGAGGCCATAAAACGCTGAGAGCGGTCGGTAACATATTCTTCAGGGAAGTAGAATTCAGACGCCGGCAACGCATCACGAACACGCTGCTCGACCACATCAATATTGGTCCCGTTTTTCGCTGAAACCGGGATCACGTCGACAAACGGCATCTTCTCTGACAACGCTTGTAGATGCGGAAACAGCTCCGTCTTCTCTTTAACGTTATCCACTTTGTTGACCAACAAAACCGTCGGCAACTCTGAACGCGCTAGCTTATTAAGCACCATTTCATCGTCATTGGTCCAATGTGTACCATCCACGAGAAACAATACCAATTCAACGTCGGTTAACGAGCTGTTTGCAGCCCGATTCATAAGACGGTTAATGGCGCGCTTTTCTTCAATGTGTAGCCCAGGCGTATCGACATACACCGCCTGGTAGTTATCCCGGGTATCCACGCCCATGATTCGGTGACGCGTGGTTTGGGGTTTCCGCGAGGTAATCGACAACTTTTGCCCTACCAAGCGGTTCAGCAATGTTGATTTTCCTACGTTCGGGCGGCCAACAATGGCAATAAAGCCGCAGCGCTGTGTGTCAGTCATTATGTCAACTTCTGTAATGCGAGTTCTGCAGCCGCTTGCTCTGCCTTGCGACGACTACTGCCTTTTCCAATCACAGAACGCTCCAGTCCTGATATCTGGCACTCTACCGTAAACTCTTGGTTGTGTGCTTCACCCTTCACTTTCATCACCGTATAAGACGGTAACGGTTTACGTTTTCCCTGCAAGAGCTCTTGCAAACGGGTTTTCGGATCTTTTTGGCTGACACCCGGTTCAATGGTTTCGAGTCGCTGCTGATACCATTGCAAGATAATATCTCGTACCCGATTGATATCACTGTCTAAAAAGATGGCGCCAATCAATGCTTCTACAGCGTCAGCCAAAATCGAATCGCGGCGAAAACCGCCACTTTTAAGTTCTCCTGGGCCAAGGCGCATGACTTCGCCCAGAGAAAACTCCCGCCCAATTTCGGCTAGTGTATTACCGCGCACTAAGGTCGCGCGCATCCGACTCATATCCCCTTCATCCACTTTCGGAAAGCGATGATAAAGATCCTCGGCAATCACGAAGCTAAGAATTGAGTCACCCAAAAATTCGAGACGCTCATTATGTGTGCCATTGGCACTACGGTGCGTCAACGCCAGTTCAAGCAATGCAGCACTGCTGAACTGATAGCCGATCTCTCGCTGCAATTTATCTGTTAGTTTTGTCATCATAGTCCAGAATTAATCAATTCCACCAATACGGTTAAAGCGTATCCCTGTCGGTATCCACGATGGTAGCCAGCTGTCACTGTTGCGCTCGAATTCGAAGCTGACCCAAATAGCCACCGCTTTGCCGACTAAGTTGCGCTCAGGCACAAAGCCCCAAAAGCGGCTATCCGCACTGTTATCGCGGTTATCACCCATCATAAAGTAATGCCCTTCCGGCACCACCCAACGATTGACGCCCGGACGTGGCTGATAGGCACTGATTCGATCGCGCTTATTCGGATGGACAAGTATCTGATGCGCTTGCTCACCCAGCTGCTCTTGTGCTTGCACCAGATTCACACCACCTTGTGCAAATTCACTAGGCTGAATGTTATCTATCGCGACAGGCTGGCACTGCGCTTCGCCTTTAGGCTGAATACACAAGCGCTTATCTTCATACACAATGGTATCGCCGGGTAGCCCCACCGTACGCTTGATGTAGTCAATATTCGGCTGCGGCGGATATTTAAACACCACAATGTCACCGCGCTCAGGTTTGCCAGTATCAACCAGTTCAGTGTGAAAAGCCGGATCACGCAGCCCATAGGCAAATTTTTCCACCAAAATAAAATCGCCAACCAATAAGGTTGGCATCATCGATCCGGACGGAATTTGGAAAGGCTCATAAATGAATGATCGCAACACTAAAACCACCGCGATCACCGGGAAAATAGACGCCATATTCTCAACCCAACTCGGTTGTGGCATCACTTTCGCGACTTGTTCGGCATCCAAATCAGTCTGTGCGACCTTCAGTGCTTTGCCTGCAGCCTGGCGGCGACGCGGCGCCCAGCGGTATTTATCTAACGCCCAAACCAGGCCGGTGACCAAGGTCACCAGCACTAAAATTAAAGAAAACGTATTGGCCATCATGGAATCCGTTGTTATTTATCTTTGCCCACATGCAAAATGGCCAAGAAAGCTTCTTGCGGCAGCTCGACATTACCGACCTGCTTCATGCGCTTCTTACCTTCTTTTTGTTTTTGCAATAGTTTTTTCTTACGACTCACATCACCGCCGTAACATTTTGCCGTGACGTTTTTACGCAACTGCTTGACGGTTGAACGAGCGATAATGTGATTGCCAATCGAGGCTTGGATGGCGATATCAAACTGCTGACGCGGAATAAACTCTTTCATTTTTTCCACTAGCTCGCGACCACGCGGTTGCGCATGAGCACGGTGCGTAATAATCGCCAGTGCATCGACACGCTCGCCATTCAGTAAGATATCCACCCGTACCATGTCAGACACGTCGTAACGTTCGAAGTTATAATCTAACGAGGCATAACCGCGCGATGTTGACTTAATACGGTCGAAAAAGTCCAACACGACTTCCGCCATGGGTATGTCATAGGTCAGCGCAACTTGATTGCCGTGATAAACCATATCCACTTGGGCACCACGCTTCTCAACACACAAGGAAATCACATTGCCGACGAATTCATTGGGCACCAAGATATTACAACGCGCGATAGGCTCACCAATGGCTTGAATGTCATTCACTGGGGGCAGCTTGGCTGGGCTGTCTACATAGATGACTTCACCATCGTTTTGCGTGACTTCGTAAACAACCGTAGGGGCTGTGGTGATCAGCTCAAGGTCGTATTCTCGCTCCAGGCGCTCTTGAATGATCTCCATGTGCAGCATGCCAAGGAAACCACAACGGAAACCGAAGCCAAGCGCCGCAGAGCTCTCTGGCTCAAAGAAAAGCGACGCATCATTGAGGCTTAACTTATCCAAGGCATCACGGAAGTTTTCATAATCATCGGATGAAATCGGGAATAAGCCCGCGTACACCTGAGGCTTAACTTTTTGGAACCCTTCAATCCGTTTTTCGCAGCCGTTTTTGGCATGGGTGATGGTGTCGCCCACGGGTGCGCCGAGGATATCTTTGATCCCACAGATCACCCAGCCTACTTCACCGGTTTGCAAACCATTAAGCTCTTTACGCTTGGGCGTGAAAATGCCAATGCTGTCCACGTTCCATTCTTGGCCCGTGCTCATGATTTTCACTTTGTCGCCTTTTTTGAGCGAGCCTTCACGAATGCGCACTAACGAGACGACGCCAAGATATTTATCGAACCAAGAGTCGATAATCAACGCTTGAGTGGGGGCGTCGGGGTTACCTTCCGGCGGTGGAATAAGGCGAACAATATCTTCGAGTACGCCATCGACTCCAACCCCTGTTTTGGCTGAACAACGCGTGGCTTCAATGGCTTCAATACCAACAATATCTTCGATTTCTTGCGCCACACGGTCTGGATCGGCGGCCGGTAAATCGATTTTGTTCAGGACAGGGACCACTTCAAGGTCCATATCCATTGCGGTGTAGCAGTTGGCGAGCGTCTGTGCTTCAACCCCTTGTCCTGCATCCACCACCAGCAAAGCACCTTCACATGCCTTCAGTGAGCGCGACACCTCATAAGAGAAGTCGACGTGTCCTGGCGTATCGATGAAGTTCAACTGATACTCATTGCCGTCTTTGGCTTTATAGTTCAGTGTCACACTTTGTGCTTTGATGGTGATACCGCGTTCACGTTCCAGATCCATGGAGTCAAGGACCTGCTCTGCCATTTCCCGGTCAGTAAGGCCGCCGCATACGTGAATGAGTCGATCAGAAAGCGTCGACTTACCGTGGTCAATATGGGCGATGATCGAAAAGTTACGAATATGCTTCATAAGTGGGTGTGACTTACTCGTTATCAATAAGAATGGGATCCTAAGATCAATTGGGCTGGATTCTACCGAAAATAGTGGCTAGTCGCTATCCTGGTGTCTGGTATTTATCACTGCCAACTCGGAAATTGGCTCTCCCATGACACGCAGAAGCTCAGGTTGCTGCTGTTCGGCACTCCCGACATATTTCGCTAAGCGTCGTGCGATACCGACCCCAAGGGCACCGAAGCCTAGGCTTAGTGCGATAACACCTCCTTCACCGCTGCCTATCAACGCGGCAAAGAAAAATTGCCCCAGTAAGGCGCCCACGAACATCATCATTAATGGCACCATATAAACCACGAGCGCCGAGCGGACCAAGGTGGCTTCACCGAGGCCAATTTCAACGAGGGTTCCTGTCGGCAGCGGTTCTGGCGAACGAACGCTGACATGGTTCACTTTTCCGGGTAGGGCCTTGGACACAATGCCAGTGCCACACTGGCTTTGCGATTTGCAGCTGCCACAGCTGGTTTGCTGCTGACAGGCAAGAGACAGCCAGCCGTCTTGGTACCCTGTTACCTCCGCCAGTGCTTTAATCATGGTGCAACCTTTTACTCTGTCTGTGATGTTGGCATGCGATTAATACGAACCGAATCAGCAATCCGTTTAGCGGTCTCCGGTGGAATGTCCCCCACCACTGTAATTTCGGCGTTGCCATTGATAACACTGTGCAGCGTCCGTCGGCCTTGGCGCACTATCTGTTTACGCACGGAGACATCGTCGGCTTTGGCTAAATAAACAGAAAAACTAAAAAGGCCGTCGCTAAACATTTGGCTTTCCACTGCCCGCTTAGTCATCATTAAACGATGGCGGTTACTGTATACAGGCTTAAAGCCATCTGGCAGCACCGTCACCTGCCAATCCAGGTCAGAGCGGCGGGTTGTTTGTGGGAGGGTTAATACCGGCGGCAGGGCTAACTGCGTGAGTTTTTGCATCGCGTCGTTAATTTTAGGCGTAACCACCAGCGATAAGGCGCGATACTGTTCAAGCGGATCCCCATCTCGGTCAAGTAAATCGGCTCTCACCGGTAGGTGACTGTCTTGGTCTAGCCAAAGCACGTACGAATATCGCTCACCATCTTTCGGTGTGATACGTACAACCTGGCAATCCATGCCCGCCTCGCGCGCATGCCCCATCGAGACAAAGTCATAATGGTTTGCCAGTATATCAATATCGGCCTGAATGAGGGTAGGCAATGGTGCCACCATATGATCACTGGCGATCGTGAAAGGGTCATAACCAGGTTCAAAATAGCTGATTTCCTTTCCGCGACGAATCACTTCTCGCGACGGACCGCTCAAATAAATGAGATGACCAAACGCTTCGCCACCTATACGTGCATGGCGAAAACGCAGTGGCTCTAGGCTATTTTTGCCAACGAGAATGTAGGACAGTTCATAGTCCAAGGTATCGCTTGCGGTATCCATTTGATGTAACAAAGCCTCGGCAGAGGGTTCGGCCGAGGCTTGCGCAGACATCAAACTGACCAGCGCAAGCGCACCGATCAGAGTTTTTTTCATTGCTTACTACTGCTTGTCGACGGTGCCATTGTCTGATTGCTAGACAGACTATCCTTATTCAACCTTAGCTGCAATTCATAGTCTTTGAGCATTGCATTTACGCGCCGACGCTGCTCCATCATTTCAGATTCTGAAGGCGTCGCACGCAAATCATTCCGGCTTAAACTCACCGGTTCAGCAGCACCTGCAAAAGGAATCGTTTCCAATACTGGCGGTTGGGTTTGATTGCCAACCCCCGGAGACGTTGGTTCAGACTGGTTATAATGCTGCACGCCTACGATCACGGCGAGAGAAACACAAGCGGCGACACTGACCTGAGTGAGCTGTTGCAGCCAGCCAGGTAGGTGGCGACGCGCCTTTTCCGGACGCGGCTGTGACTCGTGCATCGGGTGCACGTTACTGTCAACGTGAGCGCCTTGATAAGCCGGTTCTGCTTCCAACGCGGACGCGACAGAATCGGCAATGTTCCATTGCAACGAGCCAGGCGCGTCACCACGCATCACATCACGAATGATGCCGAAGTCGCTCCAGGTCTGTTGTGCGCTATTATCTCGCTCTATATCATGGATCACCGACGTGTCCACCCGTTCGCCATCTAATAACGCCGAAATTTTTTCTTTATCCGTCATTCAAGTCACCGTCATGCAGCCAGTAAAACTCGTTACCGTTTCATCAGTGGCCGGATGCGCTTTTCTACCGCTTCACGCGCTCGAAATATACGCGACCGTACCGTACCGACTGGACAATCCATTACCTGTGCAATTTCCTCATAACTGAGCCCATCGAGCTCGCGTAAGGTGATTGCGGTTCTTAAGTCGTCAGGCAGTGTTTCAATGGTCGAAAACACCACCTGCCTCAATTCTTCAGACAACATCAAGTTTTCAGGGTTCGATATTTCTTTTAACGACCCCCCACTTTCGTAATTTTCTGCTTCGTCGGCGTCAATATCGCTGCCTGGTGGACGTCGTCCTTGTGCCACCAAATGGTTTTTCGCGGTGTTCACTGCAATGCGATACAACCAAGTATAAAACGCACTTTCGCCACGAAACCCCGGCAAAGCACGATACGCTTTAATAAACGCTTCTTGTGCGATATCCGGAATATCACCACTGTGTGAGCCTACATAGCGGGCAATAAGGTTACATACCTTATTTTGATATTTGACGACTAACAGATTGAAAGCTTGCTTGTCACCATTCTGTACACGTTCTATTAGAACCTGGTCGGTTAGCTGCTCGCCCATTCGAGCGTTTACTCCTTGGTTGATCTTTTCGCCCGATTATCGACATTCTAGGTCCGACGTTGTCAGAGCGCGGTTAAACCCGCTTGCGAGCTTTCGCTGAGAATTCGATGACCGCTTAGGAGAAAAGTTCCTCACCATGTTGGTTTTATTATGCGTGAAATCACATTACTGTGACGGAATGACCAAAGCGCGCGTCTTTGGCTGCGTGTATTGTCCCCCAAACAATGCCACGGTTGCAAACTTTCACCCAAGCAAGACTGGATTTGATCTTAGCGCGCGCGGCCGCGTCAAATTGGTGTAACATTGGGAGCGCAGAAAGAGGATTAGGGATCATGACGACCACAACTCAGGAACATCAATGTGACGTGTTGGTCATCGGCAGCGGTGCCGCTGGCTTATCGTTGGCGCTACGTTTGGCGCCCACGCACCGGGTTATCGTACTCAGTAAAGGCCCTCTCAGTGAAGGGGCGACACTCTACGCACAAGGCGGCATCGCCGCTGTTTTTGACGAACAAGACTCAGTGGAGTCCCATGTCGAAGATACACAAATAGCCGGTGGCGGTATCTGTGATACCGATGTTGTCGACTTTATCGCCCGTAACGCCAAAGACTGTGTTCAATGGCTGATTGATGGCGGCGTGCCCTTCGATCAAGAAGACAGTGATGGTGAAACCCCGCGTTATCATCTCACTCGCGAAGGTGGTCATAGTCATCGGCGTATTCTACACACCGCCGATGCAACCGGTATGGCGGTGCAAAACTCATTGCAAGATAACGTTCGACAACATCCTAATATCACCCTACTCGAGCGTCATAACGCGCTGGACATTATCACGCGTAAAAAAGTCGGACTCGGCGGCCCTAATCATGTGTTAGGGGCCTATATTTGGAATCGCAATCAAGAAGTTGTAGAAACTGTCCGCTGCAATTATGTGGTGCTGGCAACAGGTGGCGCATCTAAAGTGTATCAGTACACCTCTAACCCAGACGTCTCTTCTGGTGATGGTATTGCGATGGCATGGCGAGCAGGTTGCCGTGTCGCGAATCTTGAGTTCAATCAGTTCCACCCGACTTGTTTATACCACCCTGACGCGCGTAACTTTTTGCTAACCGAAGCATTACGTGGTGAAGGTGCGCACCTAAAACGCCCGGATGGATCGCGCTTTATGCAAGACTTTGATCCGCGTGGTGAGCTTGCTCCCCGTGATGTCGTGGCGCGTGCGATTGATTATGAAATGAAACGGCTTGGCGCTGATTGTATGTATCTCGATATTAGCCATAAAGATCCGCAATTTATCACCAAGCACTTCCCCACCATTTACGAGAAGCTAAAAGAGTACGGCATTGACTTGACCCAAGACGCCATCCCAATAGTTCCGGCCGCTCACTATACCTGTGGTGGCGTAATGGTGGATAAAAATGGCACTACGGATCTGCCTGGTTTATATGCCATTGGTGAAGTAAGTTATACCGGGCTACACGGTGCAAATCGCATGGCTTCTAACTCGTTGCTCGAATGTGTGGTGTATGCGTGGTCTGCCGCTGAGCATATTAAAGCCCACTCAGACCATATAGAGCCACACACAGCGTTGCCAGCTTGGGATGAGAGCCAAGTGATTTGTTCCGATGAGGAAGTGGTGATTCAGCACAATTGGCATGAGCTGCGCCTGTTTATGTGGGATTACATGGGGATTGTGCGCTCAACCAAGCGCTTAGAACGTGCTTTGCGTCGCATTGAGCTACTTAAACAAGAAACGCACGAGTACTACGCTAATTTTCGTGTCTCGAATAACTTGCTCGAATTACGTAATTTACTCCAAGTCGCTGAATTGATGGTGCGTTGTGCCATGCAACGCAAAGAAAGTCGTGGTCTACATTACACCATTGACTATCCTGACGCTCATGCCCAATCAGGTCCGACCATCCTCGTTCCCGATCAGCCGTGCTAATGTGGCGCATGGTATCGTCGCAATAAACAACGGCCAGTCTCTCGACTGGCCGTATGATTAGCTTTTAAATTCACTTACGGCCCGCTCTAAGTTAGCCGCTTCTTCTGCGACTTGATGAGCAGCTTGACGGTTTTGGCTCGCGCGTTCAGTACTCGTCTGGGCAATGTCTTGAATGTTGTGTACGTTCTGGTTAACTTCTTTAGCAACCGAGCTTTGCTGCTCTATCGCCGTCGCAATATGCGTACTCATATCCATAATCTGTTGCATATCTTGCATAATCTGTGACAGCTCTTGCGAGGCGGCATCTACTTTGGTGACAGAGCTTTCGCCATCTTCTCGACTTTGCTCCATACGCTCTGCAACTGACTGTGTTTGCGCCTGCAGCGAGGTAATAATGCCCGATATTTCATCGGTCGATTGCCGGGTACGAGTCGCTAATTGACGCACTTCATCCGCGACTACTGCAAACCCTCGTCCTTGCTCCCCCGCACGCGCGGCCTCGATGGCAGCATTGAGTGCCAGCAGATTCGTTTGCTCTGAAATGTCTTTAATGACATCCAATACCGAGCCAATGGTCTCAGACAGCTTACTCAGTTCAAGCACCTCGTTACTGGTATTGCTGAGTGTCTCGGCCAATGTCATGATCATCGTCCGGGTATCATCCACCACTTGCTGTCCATTTTGCGCACGACCTAGGCTGGTTCTCGCGTTATCAGCCGCCTGATCGGTATTGCCGGCAATATCCCGAATCGTGCTTTCCATTTCATTCATCGCCGTTGCAGCATGGGTCGTTTCATCCAGCTGCGTCGCCAGTGCGGTGCCGGTTTGCTCGGTGCGAGACTCCACCTGCTCTGCGCTTTGGTGTAAAGCCTGCACCGCTCGGCTAACATCGACCACCATTTTTTGAATACTACTCAGCATCTGATTGACATCGTTTGCCATCAGTGAAATTTCATCTTGCCCAGCCTCATCGGCGCGCAAGGTCAGATCCCGTTGCTGAGTAATGGCCGCCATCTGCTGACTGAACAGCGCGATGCGCCGTTGAATACCTCGGTTCATCCACAGAGAAACCACCGTCATGATGATCGCTAACACCAATACTACCGACCCCGTCACTATCATGGTCTGGCGTAGCGCTTGATCGATCGCTTGCTGGTATTCTTTGCTTAACGCATCAAACATTTTTTCCACTTGATGCGTTTGACTCCGTATCTCGCCCAAAAGCCCTTTATCTGGCGCCAAACCTAGTGCTTTTTTCTGCGCAACAACGTTTTCAACTTCAGACTGGTGAGCTTTAAACAGTGCCAATAGATCACCTTCAAGATAATCTGTTAAGGCATCCATATGATTTTGGTATTGGTCGATGTAATCCAGATGACTGCTTTGAACAAACAGCTTGGCGTCCGCCACTAACAAGCGAGCACTGCTTTCTAGCACAATATCGTTTTCAGTTGCGGCCACGAGCGCTTGACTCGCGCTTTGCATTTGGCCTCTTAAGCCTTGATCTGTCGTTAAGCCTAATGTTTGGTAGCCGTCACCCAGTTCGCTGAACCCATTTGCATAAGCTTGCATGGCTGTCTTAACGTCATCAATCGTGACGGTTTCTAACCCAAGGGAGGCACTGCGTGCTCTAAAGTCGGTCAGTTGCTGATTAAAGGTTGCGACGTTGTTTTCAAACCGAGAGAGGTATTTGGGATCCATCCGAGCAAGAAAGTCTTTTTCATTACGGCGTAAATTAAGAAGTACGACCTCGAGATCGGACACCGCGGTTAACTGGCGATGCATTTTATCTAACCGCGTTTCCGCGTTCCACGCCGCTGCCATCACAGCGAGTAATGCCAACACCGACATCACGGTAAGAGAAAGCAACTTGTGTTTTATTTTCATAACGACCCTACAACACCTTCAGAGCAAGACTGGATTAATCACGTACTTGCACTAACTATCGGCGATGTTAGGAAAAAGTAAAGCAAGGCAACCAAGGTGTCATAAATATGTCACAAATTATCCTGCTTTGGTTGACAATAATGCCGATAAATCAGACGAAAATGATAGTCCGGCAAGCCATGGCGCCACAAATACAAACAGCGCGCATCCGATTGCGCTTTGAGCATCATCAGCCAAGGCGTCGCCCAGATACATGTGATGGGTTGGCGTTCGCCGCTGGGTAGCCTTATCCAATCATCAAAATACACAGTGACACAGCCGGTACTCTCGACCAGTCGGTGTTGAAAGTGAATCAATTCACGGACAACGTGAAGCGTCAGGAAAGCACGCGCGCAAAGCGGGAGGGACACATGCACCGCCAATAGCCATGCCACCATCATGCCGACCAGGAATAAACAGACGGTGACATAGCGCGGGCAATGGAGTTGGCTATGTACGCAACTTACTTCGGTTATAGGCAACCACCTTCTCGACAACAGAGACCATCTTGGGGTCGTCAGGTTTACCATGCCCCATCAGCCAGGCAAACAGATCCGGGTCGGCGCTTTCTAAAAATGCGACAAAATCCTGTTTTTCATTTTCATTCAATGTGTCGTAGCATGCCTCAAAGTAGGGCATGACTAATACATCAAGCTCCAGCATCCCCCGACGGCATGCCCAACGAATTCGCGCTTTATCTTCAGTGTTAACCATGTTGACCTCTATCACTGATATCAGTGGATGGATACTATCAACGCCAGGGTCTGGCGACCACTTTTCCCAAAAAAGAAACGACGAATCTGAGAGCTCTCTAGCGTTAATCCGTCGTTTGGCGCAATACCCTTACAATACAAAGGCTGACAAGCCTGTTATGCACCATTACTATACGAGAGATAGCCTGTGTTTTCTCAACGGAGAGCGTGATTTATATGAGCGAATGGTATCAAACCCAAGCTTTTGAGCCTGTGGCACAACACCCCAGTGACCAGACGCCGGAACTGGCCATTGTTGCCCTCGATAGTTGGGCGTTAACCAAAATTAGTGGCGACGACACCAAGTCATACTTACAAGGCCAGCTCACTTGCGATATTGAGCAACTCGACGTGGATCAATCGACCTTAGCGGCGCATTGCGATCCAAAAGGTAAAGTCTGGTCCGTGTTACGTTTTTTCCACTTCCAAGATGGCTTAGCCATGGTGCAGCCGGCATCGATTGAGGCAACCCAATTACAGGAAATCAAAAAATACGCCATCTTCTCTAAGATCGCATTTGATAAAGTCAACTGCGTACTTCTTGGCGTGGTTGGCGCCCAAGCGGAAAAGTGGGTGACTGACCACTTTGGCCCACAAGGTAACGTCCGCCAGGGCGAGCAGGGAACGGCGGTGATGATCGCGCCTCATCGTTGGTTACTCGCGATCACTCCCGATGCGGCAACCGCGCTCGTGAATCAGTATCAGTCGTCCGCGGTCCTTCTCAGCAGTGAATATTGGGATCGATATGAAATCGATGCCGCACTCCCTCGCATAGAAGCCGCAACCAGTGGTGAATTTATTCCTCAATCGTTGAATTTGCAGGCATTGAATGCCATCAGCTTCACCAAAGGCTGTTATACCGGCCAAGAGACCGTTGCTCGCGCTAAATACCGAGGAATAAACAAACGGGCTATGTATAAACTCACAGGACAAGCCACACATACACCGGTGGCAGGGGATAAAATCGAGCGTTCTGTCGGTGAAAACTGGCGCTCTGGTGGAACCGTGATTGCCGGTTACCGTCAAGCTAATGGCCAGGCAGCAGTGCTAGCGGTTCTGCCAAACAACCTCGATGACGAGACAGCATTTCGCCTAGCGGATGCGCCAGAGTTTATCTGGCAGCGTGAGCCTCTACCTTACTCTCTGACTGACGATAAATAAGTGGTGAGCTTGACATCTCCCCATGCGGCTTGGCAAACACAGGTGACCGCGGCGCTTGATCACGCCGACGTCACTTACCGGGAAGCCAATAAACAGAAAGGGATCCCGCCAGGATCCCTCACTTGTCAATGCTAGTGGCACACGGTTGGTACTACACCTTAATCGGCATCTTGGTCGCCTAAGGTTTCTTCATACCCTTGTGCATCAAACAAGGCATCAATTTCTGATTCGTCAGTGGCTTGAACTTGAAAGAGCCAACCATCGCCGTAAGGATCGCTGTTGACTAATTCTGGGGCGCTATCCAATTCCTCATTCACGGCGATCACTTGCCCGGAAATCGGCGCATAAATATCTGACGCCGCTTTGACCGACTCGGCCACTGCGCAATCATCCCCGGCATCAAAGGTGTCACCTTCATCGGGTAAATCAACAAAAACCATATCACCAAGCAACGCTTGAGCATGATCGGAAATGCCAATGGTGAAGAGGCCTTCCCCTTCAGGACGCACCCACTCATGCGTCTCAGTAAATTTTAATCCGGATGGAATATCGCTCATAATATTGTTCCTTGTTAGACCCAGTGACCTTGTTATACCCAATACTCAGGTTGTAGCCAGTGCTCTGGTTGTACCCAGTGCTAATGTGCAACATCCGTCGGTAAATACAAACTTCCAGACAAGCTGTTCGTCATGCTGTTTAGCATATTTTCTTTTTTTCGCCAATTTCCGTTGTCACACGATCAAGAAAAATGGGCGCGCCGAGCAGGTGGCTTCGCGAGATCAGGGAGCTCTCCCTCTAGCCCCAAGGCTTTGGCCATAAAGGGCTGTTTGGCGCCGGGTAGGTGATTCACCGCGCGCATACCCACACCACGAACGAGCTTTTTCACTGGGTTTTGACCATCAAACAAGCTCCGGAATCCCTGCATCGCCGCAATCATTTGCATGGCTTCCGCTTTACGCCAACGCTCGAAATGACGCAGTGACGCATACGCCCCGACATCTTTCCCTTTTTCTGAAAGTTGCGCGAGTGTCTGTGCTAACGCGGCCGCATCTAACATCCCTAAATTCACCCCTTGGCCGGCAAGCGGATGAATGGTATGTGCGGCATCACCGATAAGGGCAATGCGCTCAGAGGCAAAATTCTGAGCATAACGCATGGTAAGAGGATAACTCGCACGCGGTCCGGCCACCTCACATCGGCCTAATCTAGCGTCAAAGGCAGCCGTGAGCGCCCGCTCGAATCCATCAGACGCCATGTCGCGATACTCCGACGCTTGTTCAGGCGGCACCGACCAAACAATGGAACATAAATGCGGATCGGACAGTGGTAGAAACGCTAAAGGGCCATCAGGCGTAAAAACCTGACGCGCAACGCCTCGATGAGGGGCTTCTGTACGTACCGTTGCCACCACAGCATGGTGTCCATAATCTCGCTGAACCAATGGAAAGTGTGCTTGCTCGCGCACCCATGAGCGAGCGCCATCGGCTCCGACAACCAGCTTTGTCGTCACACCACCTCCCGAGGCCAATTGCAACCAGGTTTCGCGCTCACCTTGCATCATAGACTGGCACTGCTCAGGCATGAGCATGGTGACATTACTCTGCTGCTGCACTTTGTCGAGCAGGGCAAGTTGAATCACGCGGTTTTCAACAATGTGTCCTAGGTTTTGCTGACCAAATGCCTGTGCGTCAAAATCAATTTGCGCAAAGCTATCTTTCTCCCAAACGTGCATTTTTTGATAGCTTGCCAGTCGGCGTGCGACGATACCCGGCCAAACATCTAAGGCACGAAGCATATTCTCGCTCGCGCGACTCAGTGCCGATACACGGTTTTCTGGTAGATCGTCTAGTGTTGTTACCGGTTTTTTACCTTCAATCACAACGATGCGTAAGTCCGTTTCTGCCAGTGAGGCGGCAAGTGTTAGCCCCACCATTCCGCCACCTACAATCGCGACATCTGCATTGATCATCTTCATTTCGGTTCTACCCATCCTATGGTGCGTTGCACGAGGGGTTGTTTCACCCTTTCTATGGTCGACATCAACCCCAAACCTGCGTTCCGTGCGGCTGCAAGTAGTGCACTCTGATTAGAAAAAAGATGAACGAGCCCTGATGTTAGTGCGACGGTTGTATCTCTGTCTGGCTGGCGTTGACTGGCATAATCCATCAGGACCGGTATCGCGCCAATATCTTGCCCGCGTTGGAAGGCTGCGCTGACAGTTTGAGCCAGCGTGATGACATCTCGCAGGCCGAGGTTAAAGCCTTGTCCTGCAATGGGATGTAAACTTTGTGCTGCGTTGCCAACCACCGCCACGCGATGACTCACTGGCCGCACGACCTGATTGAGCACCAGCGGGTAGGCGTGACGTTCTCCGACATGAAGTAACTTACCAAGACGCCAACCGAAAACCTGTTGTAAGCGTTGTAAAAAAACCGAATCGCTGACTTGGGTGAGCGGTTGCGCCTCATCGGGAGTCATGCACCACACTAATGAGCAACGTCCTTGCGACATGGGCAGTAACGCGACGGGCCCCGTGTCGGTAAAACGCTCAAAGGCGTGACCTTGATGCGGAAGCGCCGTAGACACATTGGCAATCACAGCCACTTGGCCAAAGTCGTGCTGCTGCCGGGGGAGATGGAGCAAACGACTACAAGGTGAGCGACCGCCATCGGCGGCAATGAGTAATGATGCCGTTAGCGATTGTCCTTGTTTAAGTGTGACAGTAACAGCGTCAAGCTTTCGCTCAATCGCGATCACTGCATCAGGACAAAAGACATCGATGGCGGGACGCGCATGCAGTTTTTGGTGCAATACCGCGCCGGCATCTGCCAGTTCAATGACCTGACCGAGATATGACACGCCCTGCGTTTGCGCATCAATGTGCGTTTGCCCAGCATGACCACGATCTGAAACGTGAATATGTTGGATCGGTGTGCCAAAGGGCGCCAACGCCTCCCAAAGTCCCAGTTGCTCAAAAGCAGCGCAACTGCCCTCGGCTAACGCGATACTCCGCGCATCATAACCTGGGTGATCACCATGGTTTGGCACCATCGCCTCAACGACCGCAATACGTAACCTCCCGCCACTTAGCGTATCTAACGCCAGTGCCGCGGTTGCGCCGGCCATTGCACCACCAGCAATCACTATGTCATAGGCTTTCATCCTACTTTTCCTCACCCTGAGTCATCACCACGCCTCAAACCGCAGACGTCATTGCGGTTAATGGCGCGTTTTTGGCGTCTCGTCGTCAGTTTCAAGACGTGCGCCAAGCTCGGCATGGACAACCAAGCTACACACACGCACATGCTCAACAACCTGCTCAAGCAAGTCCGCTTGCTCTTGCAAATCCCCGTCTTCGTCAATCCCTAACTGCGCCACTTCCTTTAAATCGCTGAGCGCTTCTGTGACGTCTTTGGATAGTTTACGCCCCTTTGTCCCAATCAGACCAACGCCAGCAAGAAAGGTATTAATCCATTCCACTAACGCTTCTGCACGGGCAACGACACCCGAGTGTTCATCATCCGGAACATAAATATCGAGATCTAAATCCGTTCCTGTCAGTTGGGTTTTCAATTGATGGTAGCTTTGCATGGCCAAGGTTTTTGACTCGGTCGGCCAGCCCATTCCTTGGTTGGTATAATCATAAAGCATGGTTAGCCAACTCCCCTCTTCCAGTGCCAAGCCACCACTTAGCATGCCGGCGATCAATCCATGCATTTCTGCCGGCGTAACCGCCAGGCTATCTGCTGTTAATATTTCTGCAGTCTTCGCATATGCGGGTAAACGGGTTTCAGTCACAATGTTGCCCTTGGTCGTGCGCTCAAAAATAAGTGGGTTAGTTTAGCATTTCACACCACAGGGCTGAATCACTCAGCGAAAAAACCCGTGATTCTTGGCCAGCTTGTGCGATGCAGAATTATTCTGTCCATTATGGTGGCCACAAGCCCAGTGTAAAAGCAGGAAGGCCGTTGCCACGATGATAAAGATCAACCCCTCGGTATCCATTTTTGTCTAAATTCTCTGCATCACTCACCAAGGCGGCTTTCGATGTAGTGTATTCGGGAAAATAATTGCTAGAATAGCGCCATTATTCTGTATCTGGCCCTCGACATTGCGGGCCGTATGAGGAGCCAGCTTGGGACTATGAACACACAACCGGTTGAAATTAAAATCCTGGATCGCCTTGTTCGCGTCAATTGTCCGCCTGGACAAGAGCAAGCGCTTAAAGATGCAGCAAACGAGTTCGATCAACGGTTGCATCGGCTGGCAGAGCGCACTAAAGTAACCAATACAGAGCAGCTAATTGCCATTGCCGCTTTGAATGTTTGTCATGAATTAAATGATGCCAAACAAGCGTTGGAGACAGTTGAAGATCAGGTCAAGCAACGGACCGCCCTGATGACTGCCCAACTCGATAAAGCAGTGGCAGTGCAAGGATCGCAAAAATAATCGAATTCCCTGGGGTGTTTGTCAGCGGATCAACGTCCCTGAGCCGATAAGCAAACCGAAGGGTGTGTTGTTATAAGCTACTGAGCAAGCTCGGCTCGTACCGAGAAGCCTACGGTTTATACTACCCACCCGCCTTGAACCAGCGGGTTCAAGGGCCATCGATCCCAACGGCATCCCGGGGCCCTCCTTTACAGGCTAGCATTAAGGACAGTTATGCAGCCCAGACAGCAGATTCGCCAAACCATCCGTCACGCGCGTCGCCAGCTCTCGCCTGAACAGCAAACCGAGGCGGCCCAGCAGGTTGCGGCACGCTTTATGACATTACCTGACGTCGTTCATGCGCAGCGTATCGCCTTATACCTCTCTTTTGACGGTGAGTTGGACACCCAACCGGCAATCAACGCCTGCTGGCAGGCAGGAAAACAGGTTTATTTACCGGTTGTTCATCCGTTCAGTCGCGGCCATTTGCTGTTTTTAAAGTACCACCCTCACACGCGCATGCGCCTTAATCGTTATAACATTGCCGAGCCCACTTTAGATATTCGCACCCTGATCCCTAGCTCAAAACTGGACATCATCGCCACGCCATTAGTGGCTTTTGACGCCGACGGCCAGCGCCTAGGCATGGGTGGCGGCTATTATGATCGCACGCTGGGTTTGTGCGCGCCAAATGCGACCGCCATTGGCCTCGCCCATGATTGCCAACGTTGGCATTCATTACCTTGCGAGCAATGGGATATTCCTTTACCCCATATACTGACACCAAGCCAACACTGGCATTGGTGAGCCATCATTTCGCCAACTTAGACGTTGACTCGCATCGATTTCGCGACCCATAGCCTGACGCCACGATTTGGCTTCGCTATAATCACGCCTTATTCCCCGTTACGCAGGAGTTACCATGACCCAGGACGAAAAGAAAAAAGCCACCGGTGAAGCGGCGGTAGAGTATGTTAAACCAGGCAGTATTATTGGCGTTGGCACCGGCTCGACAGTGAATTACTTTATTGATGCCCTTGAGCCAATGAAAGAAAAAATTAAAGGGGCGGTATCAAGCTCAGACGCGTCGACCAAGCGCTTAAAAGCGCTAGGGATTGAAGTCTTTGATGCCAACGAAGTGGGTCACCTCGATATCTATGTTGACGGTGCGGACGAAATCAATAAGCGCAATCATATGATTAAAGGCGGCGGCGCCGCATTGACGCGCGAGAAAATTGTTGCCGCCATTGCCGATAAATTTATCTGTATTATCGATGATACCAAACACGTCGATGTGCTTGGCGAGTTCCCGCTCCCTGTCGAAGTCATCCCAATGGCCCGCTCTTACGTGGCACGAGAGCTTGTCAAGCTGGGCGGTGATCCTTGCTATCGTCAAGGCGTGGTGACTGATAACGGCAATGTTATCCTGGATGTTCATAACCTCAAGATTCAGGATCCTAAAGGTCTCGAAGATACCATTAATGGGATCCCGGGCGTGGTGACTGTAGGCTTATTTGCCAACCGCGGTGCCGATATCGTCCTAACCGGCACCGATTCCGGGGTGAAAAAAGTGGCAGAATAAACGCATAATCCTGCAGATCAACGGCTTATACCCGCCCATTAGCAGCATTAAAAACCAAACGTTTGCGCTCAATGTAATCAATAAGTTAAAAGCACCTTTTTAAAGGTGCTTTTTTTATGGCATAGAACGGATAATTCTTACCCCTTATATAAATTTTTGTTATCTTGGTCACTGTTCTGATACCGGTTCATCGCAGGCCCATGTGCGACTTGGCGTAAAAAGATCAGGCTACTGACCACGTCACCCGTTGCACTGTCTTCACCAGAAATCTAGGGGAAAGGGTGACGATGCCTCACGGCGTTCAGGCGCAACATTGCGACCCACTATTGTTTCTAAGGAAGAGAACAGCCCACATGTCACACTATTCATTGGACAAGAATAAGATAAAAATTTTACTGCTCGAAGGCGTCCACCCCACAGCCGTTGAATCATTCAAACAAGCGGGTTACACCAATATCGAGTATCACAAAGGCTCACTCACCGGTGAAGACCTTGAAACCGCGATCAAAGACGCGCATTTTGTTGGGTTACGCTCACGTACCCAGCTCACCGAAGCTGTTTTTAAGCAGGCCAAAAAACTGGTGGCTGTCGGATGCTTTTGTATCGGGACCAATCAAGTTGATCTCGATGCCGCCGCGAAACGCGGTATCCCGGTTTTCAACGCGCCTTTCTCAAATACTCGCAGCGTCGCCGAGCTCGTACTGGGTGAAATTTTATTGCTACTGCGCGGCATTCCTGAGAAAAACGCCAAAGCTCACCGTGGCGAATGGTTAAAATCGGCTGAACGTTCTTACGAGGCGCGCGGCAAAGTGCTTGGGATCATTGGCTATGGCCACATTGGTACCCAGCTCAGTATTTTGGCCGAAAACCTCGGGATGCGAGTCTATTACTATGATGTCGACAACAAGCTTTCACTCGGTAATGCTATTCAAGTTAACTCGCTAACGGAGTTACTGAATCGCAGTGATATTGTTTCTTTGCATGTTCCAGAAACCGCAAGCACACAAAATATGATTGATGCCGACGCGTTCGCACGCATGAAGCCGGGTGCAATCTTTATTAATGCTTCACGAGGGACCGTGGTTGATATTGACGCGCTCTGCGGCGCTTTAGAAAGTCAGCACCTCGCAGGGGCCGCTATCGATGTCTTTCCTGTGGAACCAAAAACCAATAAAGAAGCGTTCAGTTCACCGCTGCAGGCCTTTGATAATGCGTTACTCACGCCACATATTGGCGGCTCGACCCATGAAGCCCAAGAAAATATTGGCCTTGAAGTGGCAGGAAAATTAATCAAATACTCGGACAACGGGTCGACACTATCGTGTGTTAATTTCCCTGAAGTGTCATTGCCTGAGCATCAAGGTCGCTCACGCTTGCTGCACATTCATGCCAACCGCCCGGGTGTGCTCACCAAAATTAATACCACTTTTGCCGATGAGGGCATTAACATTGCCGCTCAGTATCTACAAACGTCGGCACAGATTGGTTATGTGGTCATTGATGTGGAGATGGAGCAAGCGGATAAAGCATTGAAAAAACTCAAAGCCATTGAAGGCACCATACGTGCACGTATCTTACACTGAGATAACGCGCCAGTAGCGTCGATCAAAAAAAGCCCCAAATGGGGCTTTTTTACCACTCACAGTCTTGTCTTTACTGCTCGTCGCGCAGAAATACCAACTCATTACCTTTAGACAGTTCTTCACTGAAGTAGTAACCAGCAACATCAAACCCTTTAATATCTGTCACGGATGTCGCTCGTTGATCAATCAGGTAACGCGCCATCATCCCACGGGCTTTTTTCGCGTAGAAACTGATCACCTTGTACTGCCCATTTTTGCAGTCTTTAAAGACGGGCGTGATAATATCACCTGCGAGTTTTTTCTTGTTGACCGCTTTAAAATATTCATTGGAGGCGAGATTGATCAGTAGCGGATTGTCTTGCGTCGCTAACGTCTCGTTGAGTGCATCTGTGATGATATCGCCCCAAAACTGGTACAAGTTATCGCCACGCGGCGTCGCTAACTTGGTGCCCATTTCCAGGCGATAAGGTTGCATCAAATCAAGCGGACGCAATAGGCCATAAAGGCCAGAAAGCATTCGAAAATGCGCTTGTGCCCAGTCAAAGTCCTGCTCTGACATCGAATTTGCATCCAAGCCTGTATAGACATCCCCTTTAAACGCCAAGGCTGCAGGGCGAGCATTGTCAGGTGTAAATGTCGGTGACCACTCAGCAAAGCGTACCGCGTTCAGGCTAGCAATTTTATCACTCACCTTCATCAATGAGCCGATATCGGCAGGCGTCAGTTGACGGCATACCGCTATCAACGCCTCTGAATGCGGAGTGAACTGCGGCTTTGTGTATCGTTCGGTTGGTAACGGTGACTCATAATCCAGCGTTTTTGCCGGAGAAACCACAATCAGCATTTTGCTAACCCCTTTGTTGTCTGTCTATCGCTAAGCCTATCATTCCGGTGCAAAAAAAACACCGTTGCCCCTAGCGCTTAGGAAGCGGCCACGCTTTTTCATCTAATTGGCTATGTAACTCAGGAAACCGGCGACTATCAAACACAGGCACCCGCCCTAACGAACGTTGTGTGTGATAGTCGGCCGCGAGACGTTTCACTATTCCCGACAGCAATAAAATCGCGATCATATTGACGAGCGCCATCATCCCCATGGATGCGTCTGCCAACGTCCAAACAAGCGGTAGCTCCGCCAATGCACCAAACATGACCATACCTAGAACGAGCGCACGAAAATAAGGGAGTGCCGGACGCCAGCGGCCATTGATAAAAAGTAGATTGGTTTCAGCATACGAGTAATTGGCAATAATCGAGGTGAATGCAAAGAAAAAAATCGCCACGGCAACGAATTGTTCTCCCCACCCCCCAACTTGTGCACTCAGTGCCCGCTGTGTTAATTCAACCCCCGTCACTTCCCCCCCGGGAATATACTCTCCAGACAGAAGAATGATCGCCACGGTTGCGGTACAAATCACCAAAGTATCGACAAAAACCCCGAGCATTTGCACATAGCCTTGAGAGACAGGATGTGGCGGATAAGGCGTCGCTGACGCTGCCGCGTTCGGGGCAGATCCCATCCCGGCCTCATTCGAAAACAAGCCGCGTTTAATCCCTTGGATCATGCCTTGCGCCAAGGTATAACCCAACGCGCCGGATGCCGCCTCATGTAAACCAAACGCGCTTTTTATCACCAGCATAAAGACGGCTGGCACCTGATCAAGGTGCATGATCACCACATACAAGGACAGCGAAAGATATAGCAGCGCCATCACTGGGACGACGACTTCTGCGGTTCGGGCTATCTGTCGCAGACCGCCATAAATAATCAACCCACTGACCAGCACCAACCCTGCGCCTACGTATGCAGGAGGCCAGCCAAACGCCACTTGAGCCGCTTGCGAAATAGAATTGGCTTGGACCGAGTTAAACACCAACCCGAAGGCGAGAATGAGTAAAATAGAAAAAAGGATCCCCATCCAACGCATGCCAAGACCATGCTCCATATAATAAGCCGGCCCACCGCGAAAATAACCGTCGGGATCTTGTACCTTATACACTTGCGCCAAGGTACTTTCGGCAAAGGCCGTTGCCATACCAAGAAATGCCATCAGCCACATCCAAAAAATGGCACCCGGCCCACCTAACGACAATGCCACCGCCACACCGGCCATGTTCCCCGTGCCCACGCGCGCCGCGAGTCCCGTACAAAGGGCTTGAAAAGAGGAAATGCTACCGTGGTCATGGCGGCGGCTATGACGCATAACAGAGAACATATGCGAGAAATGACGAAATTGGATACCGCCCAACGTCAGCGAGAAAAAGATACCTCCGCCAATGAGCACATAAATGAGTACCGAGCCCCAAATCAGATCATTGATAAAAGTGAGTAGGCTCAATTGACTGTCCCTCGTCATATTAAAAAGGAATGATGATATGGCGCGCAATCTTCGCGTGAACGGCTACCGAGGTCAATTTAAACTCGCCGCTGTTGAGTGAATCGTCACTGATTTGGAAAATCAGTGAGCGCAATCTCATAAAAACTTCATCTCACTGCCACAAATGAGAAATAGTTCAATTTTATGTTAGGGGCGAGTGTGGTATTAAAAAACTAACCGCAAGGTGAAAAGAGGTGACTATGGAAAACATTGCCTTTAACGATATGTTTGAGCAAGACCCACCACGGCGCAATGGACGCGCAAAACCAGTCAAACGTAAATGGAGAGAAATTGAAGCGCTGAAAGATAAACAGCGGCTAAAAAAAGAATTGGAAGACATCGATATTTTTGGCGATTTCTCTCAACTGGACCTCGATTAACTCACCCTCAACATAAAATGACTAAAAGGTGCTCAATGAGCACCTTTTTTATCTTCAATCCGACGCGGATCCGTCCGCTTAACGCTCATCTATCCGCTTAGCGTCTATTTATCGGCTAGCGCTTCACCGTTCATCCATGCTTATCCGCTGTCTCGTCATCTAAACGCGGTTGCCAATCAATCGGACTGCTTCCCTGCTCGAGTAAATATGCATTGGTTTTTGAAAAGTGTTTACAACCAAAAAAACCACGATGAGCTGAAAGCGGTGAGGGATGAGGCGCCGTCAATACATGGTGGCGATCACGGTCAATGGCTTTGCCTTTTTTTTGTGCATGTGCCCCCCACAGTAAAAAAACAACGCCTTCGCATTGCGAATTCACCACATCGATCACGCGGTCAGTCAATGTTTCCCAACCTAACTTAGCATGTGAATGCGCTTTACCCTGCTCCACGGTCAGCACTGTATTGAGAAGTAACACACCCTGCTGCGCCCAACTTTGTAAGTAACCGTGCGAGGGGATCTTAAAACCGTCAATGTCAGTCGCAAGCTCTTTATAAATATTGACCAATGAAGGCGGTGTTTTTACCCCTGGCCGTACCGAAAAGCTCAGTCCATGTGCTTGATTCGGTTCGTGATAGGGATCTTGACCCAAGATCACCACCTTTACATCACCAAGCTCGGTGAATCGAAAAGCATTAAACACATCGTCTTTGGGGGGAAAGATCGGAACGCCCTTGGCTCTTTCACCGTCGACATACGCTAAGGTATCGCGAAAATACGCGTGTTGTTTTTCCTCGGCCAGCACCTGCTGCCACGTTTGCGCCTGAGTCATGGTTGCTCCTTATCATCACACCGGCGCTATTTTAACGAGGCAGCCGCTTAAAATCAGTGGGGAGTCCGATCTTTTGTTCGCTCGGTGTGGGCGTGATAGTGACGCTGGCAGCGGCCTTGAACCGCACGGTTTGGTGTTGGCAGGTTAAACTCAAACTCCCGACTCACACCTACGTAGTTGCGCACCGGTAGTGCAATGCTGCCTCCTTATCGCACACCGACAGAGCCCAGACAGAGCCTGTGAGTGTACACAAAAGCGCATAAAAACTTTCATTTGTAATAAAATAACAACATAGACAGGTTCTTTAATACGAATAGGTTTTTATTGCACTTAAATACGTGCTACATAACTGAAATAAATGAACTTATGTTGATGCAAGATAAATACCCGCCCCCTAAAAATGGTCATAAGTTGACCTAAATCAATATATATACATCGAAAAAGACGTATATATAAGGGCTCAAAATGATGAAATCTTACATCATTAAAGTCACTATCAATAAAGGGGATAGGCCATGATCACCGGCATTCAAGTAACCTCAGCGGCCAATGATGACCTTATCAATTCTATCTGGTTGATCAATAAAGACGCAGACCAAGCTCGTTGTGTTTGTGCAAAGCAGGGCTTTGAAGCAGACCAAGAAGTTGCTTTGTCTTCTTTGGGTGAGTTTGACTATCGCGAAGTCGAAATCGAAACCCAAGCCGTTAACGAAGGCGGCCAGCATCTCAACGTTAATGTACTGAAGCGCGAAACGTTGGAAGATGCCGCCAAGCATCCAGAGAAATATCCGCAACTGACCATTCGCGTATCAGGGTATGCCGTCCGTTTTAACTCGCTAACACCTGAGCAGCAACGTGATGTGATTACTCGCACCTTTACTAGCTCGCTATAAACAAAGGTCGAATACACCCAATAAAAAGCCCGCTACGTAGAGAGCGGGCTTTTTTTATTACGCGTTTGCCAATCGAAGTAAATACGCCCTTAAAGCGGTAAAATCAGCGTCTTGCTCGCTAGATAACAATGCCATCTGCGCATGCTTCGCTAACGGACCAGGCAAGGGAATATCTTTTTCTAAAATAGCATCAACCGACTCTTTAAACTTCGCCGGATGAGCCGTACATAAAAAGATCCCTTCTTCCCCATCTTCAAGTTGCTGCTCAAGTAACCGGTAAGCAATTGCCCCATGAGGTTCACATAAATAGCCGGCTTGAGCCAACGCGCGTAAGCTCTCTGCCGTTTCTTCATCGTCTGCCCACCCAGAGGCGAGCTCAGCTAACGGCCATTGCTGACGGCGGAACAGCTCTTCAATACGGGGCCAATTATTCGGCTGACTCACATCCATCGCATTTGACAAGGTTGCCACGGTTTGATGCGGTGCCCACTGACCGGATTGCAAATAACGCGGTACCGTGTCATTGGCATTGGTTCCGGCAATAAACCGTTTAATCGGTAACCCCATCGCTTTGGCCAGTAACCCGGCCGTCAGGTTGCCAAAGTTACCACTCGGCACGGCCATGACCAATTGATCGCGTTTGTGCTTGGGTACTTGGGCGACCGCTTCAAAGTAGTAACAGATTTGTGCCATCAAACGGCTGATATTGATCGAATTCGCCGAGTTAAGCCCTATCGTCTGTCGCAGTTCGTTATCATCAAAGGCTTGTTTGACGAGGCTTTGGCAGTCATCAAAGTCGCCATTAATGGCGACGGTATGGATATTGCCGCCAAGGGTACAAAAGAGCTTTTCCTGCAGTGGGCTGATTTTGCCTTTTGGGTATAAGATCACCACATCAATATTGTCGATCCCATAAAAGGCGTGAGCAACCGCGGCCCCTGTATCCCCGGACGTTGCAGTCAAGATAGTGATCTTTTTACCATCAGACACCGCTGCAATTGACTGCGCCATAAAACGGCCGCCGAAGTCTTTAAACGCCAATGTCGGCCCATGAAAAAGCTCGAGTGCATGAATATGTTCGCCCACTTGCTTAAGCGGAGCGTCAAAATTAAACGCTTCGCTGACCAGCTCACGCACATGACTTTTGGGCAACTCCTCGCCAATCAGTGCCGACAAGATCTCGGTACTGCGCTCAACCAATGGCATGGCAAGCAGTGCATCCATGTCATCAAACTGTGGCAAAGCATCGGGAAAGAACAGCCCTTGTCCACGCCCTAACCCTTGCTGAACCGCTTGAGAAAACGAAACGACTTCGCTGTGGTCTTTTATGTTGTAAAGCTTCATGCATGACTTCCTATTGCTTTTGCGCCTTGTCCATCAATGCGACATACATGAACAAAGCCATCGTTATTTTGTACATACTGCTCACGCAGCCATTGCGCCAAACGTTCAGCAACCTGTTGATCGTCACAGACACTAAACAGGGTGGGTCCTGAGCCGGATATTCCCGTAGCCAATGCCCCACAGTTTGCCGCGTGCGCCCGTGCTTCAGCAAAACCAGGGAGTAATTTTTGTCGGTAAGGTTCAGCAATCACATCACATATTAAACTGGCCGCCAGTTTAGGTTGTTGGGTGTGACACGCATGAATAAAACCACCGAGATAACGGCCGTGTGCGATCACATCCTGACGGCGATATTGCGCGGGTAAAATAGTACGGGCCTCTGCCGTCGATACCTTGATACCAGGATAGGCCATGACCCAATACCAGTTTTCAAAGTGCGGCACCGCTTGACTGATCACGCCTTGGCTTTCGAGCATGAGCTGTAACCCACCGAGGTAACAGGGCGCGACATTATCATAATGAAGGCTGCCTGAAATCGATGCCTCCATCTCTCCCATTAGCGCCAGCATGGTGGTTTCATCTAACGCATGATCGTGAAAGCGGTTTAACGCATCCAAAGCAGCCACAATCGAACAGGCGCTAGATCCCAGCCCCGACCCGATCGGCATATTCTTTTCCAATACCATAGCGACAGGTTTGACAGGCTGATTATTCGCCTGCAAGGCTGCGGCGTATGCCAGGTAAGCTTTGTACACAATGTTGTCTTGCTCATCCGGCGGTAACTTATCGGTAAAGCGGCCTTGGCAGCGCAATGAAAAAGGCGTTTTTCCCCCATCAGCTACTTCAACCACATCGCCAAGTAAACTGCCGTCGATAGGGCTAACTGCGGCACCCAACACATCAAAGCCAACACTGACATTACCAATCGATGCTGGCGCATAAACACGTACCGCCATGGTTATACTCCCAATTTCCAGCCGAGTGTTCTCATCAGATCCGCAAACACCCCCGCCGCCGTTACGGCAGTACCTGCGCCGTAACCGCGCAGAACTAACGGAATTGGCTGATAGTAGCGGCTGTAGAATGCCAATGCGTTTTCACCGTCTTTGATTTTATTCATTGGATCATCACTGGCGACAGCTTGAATTTTCACAAAGCACTGGCCGTTCTCAATCCCACCAATATAACGCAATACTTTCCCTTCTTGCGCAGCCTGCTCCGACCATTGCTTAAAATAAGCATCCGCCTCAGGAAGCCGAGCCATAAAGCTGTCGACGTCACCGGATTGATCAAAGCCTGGCGGTAAGGCCGGCTCCACGTTGACGTCATCGAGTTCAAGCTCCATGCCAGCCTCTCGAGCTAAGATAAGAAGCTTGCGCGCCACGTCCATCCCGGACAAGTCATCCCGTGGATCCGGTTCGGTAAAGCCGTTTTCTCGCGCCACGTTGGTAGCTTCACTAAAACTTGCCCCTTCATCTAGTTTGCCAAAGATGTGAGACAGTGAACCGGATAAAATACCGGAAAAGCGTGACAGTTCATCCCCGGCTGCAATCAGGTTTTGCAAGTTTTCGATCACAGGTAAGCCAGCACCAACCGTGGTCTCGTACATAAACTTACGGTGGGTTGCACGCGCCGCCTGACGTAGCTGGTGATAATACGCAAGGCTACTGGTATTGGCTTTTTTGTTCGGCGTGATCACATGGAACCCCGCCTGTAAAAACGCCGTATATTGGTCAGCGACTTGTTGGCTCGAGGTGCAGTCGATCAGCACTGGGTTAATAATGTGATTACGCTGCACTAACTGGATCATGCCGGCCAAACTGAAGTCGGAAAGATGATTGGGTAAATCATCGCGCCAGGTATCCAGATCAATGCCTTGGCTGTTCAGCCACATGCCCTTGCTATTGGCCAACCCACACACACGCATCACAATCCCTTGCTGACGAAGCTTGGCCTGCTGACGACGAATTTGCTCGATGAGCTCGCCGCCGACCCCACCGACCCCAACAATGAAGACATCCAAATGGTGCTGGCTATTAAATAAGTTTTCGTGACAGGCTTTGACCGCCTCGGATACCCGCTCTGAGGGAACAACAGCCGAAATTGCACGCTCTGATGAGCCTTGAGCGATGGCAACAATATTGACATTCACTTCCGCCAGAGAGGTGAAAAAGCGCGATGCGACCCCTTTTGATGTGCGCATACCATCACCCACCAAGGAAACAATTGAAAGATCATCGATAAACTCAACCGGCTCGAGCAAGCCGTCTTTCAACTCGAGCTCAAAGTGGATACTCAGTGCTTTTTCTGCTTTGGTTTTATCTTGGTTTTGAATACAAAAGCTAATGCTGTACTCAGAGGATGATTGAGTGATAAGAACAACCGATACCCCAGCCGACGACATGGCGCCAAACACACGTGATGCCATCCCCACCATCCCTTTCATGCCCGGACCTGACAGGTTCACCATGCTCAAGTCACTTAAGGTTGTGATCCCCTTAATTGGCAGCTTATCCTCGCCACTATCATCACCAATGAGGGTGCCTGCACCTTGCGGGTTGGCGGTATTTTTGATGAGGCAAGGAATATGGAACCGGGCAATCGGCGCAATGGTTTTAGGGTGGAGAACTTTGGCCCCAAAATAAGACAGCTCCATCGCCTCTTGGTAGCTCAGTGATTTTAGCAAGCGTGCATCAGGCACTAAACGTGGATCACAGTTGTAAACGCCATCAACATCAGTCCAGATCTCACAACATTGGGCGCGCACACACGCAGCCAGCACAGCAGCCGAGTAATCAGAGCCATTTCGCCCTAACGTAACCAGCTCACCGTTTTCATTTCCGGCCATAAAGCCTGGCATCAGCCCGATATGTTGCGCCGGGATCGGAGATTGTTTAAATCGCTGCGATGACGCTTCGATATCCACTTCGGCACTTAAATAACTGCCCGACGCAGCAAAATAATTAACGGGGTCAATATCAAACACGGCATAGCCACGAGCTTCTAAGAGCGCATGCATTGCCGCTACCGATAAACGCTCCCCTTTGCTTACCACGCGCGCATAGGTGCTATCGGGACACAAACCGAGCAGGCTCATGCCATGCACATATTGACGAAGCTGTCCGAGGCTACGGGTTAATTTGTCAAATAGAGGCTGAGTTTCAAGGTTGGGTTGACACTCGGCAAGCCCATGAAAAAGATCGGTAAAAAGGCTTTCTAACTCTTTAAGTGGCAGCTCTGCCTCACCATGTTTGACCGTGTTGTCGACCACTGAGACCAAAATATTGGTGACTTTAGCAGGCGCGGACAAAACCGCAGAGACATCACTTTGTCCTTGATTACTCAGAATAATATCGGCAGCGCGGCTAAATCGTTCGGCATTGGCCAACGATGTACCACCAAATTTTAAAACTCGCATCCTTTTGGGACCTCTCTCTTTAAGATAAAAAAAAGCCCGTACCTGGGAAGGTACGGGCTTTTTTTGGAAATTCTGTGCGTATCAGCCCGCACCAACACAAAGTGTGCCAGTAATAATGGTGGTTGTGGTGGTCAAGGTGCTGATCGTTAGTTGCATGTGTGTTGCGTTTATCATTTATTTTGTTGAGTTCCCCTTAGGTGTATCGAATCATGCTGCCAAGGTCAACAAAAAAGTGATGCCGATTGCTTTTTCAGCAAAACTCTGCGAGCTTGAACCGAGGGAAAAACGTTCACGGAAAGGAGCGAAAATGACACAGGACGCCATGGCGCAGCTGGTTGCAAACACCATCTTACAAGGCTCGGATGCCATGTACGGTCGCTTTCTTGATGTGACATCGGGCGCACAAGAACGCTTTGAACAACAAGATTGGCAAAGTGTGCAGCTTGCACTTAAAACGCGTATTCAATTTTATGACCACCATGTTGGCTTAGTCAGCCAACAGCTCCGCGCGATGCTTGGGAAAGAACACGCCACTCGCTCGTTTTTGATGGCGGTAAAAGCGGCCTATATCCGTTTGCTCGATGATTACCCGCGCTACGATATCGCTGAGAGTTTTTTTAACTCTGTCTACTGCCGGATCTTTGAGCATCGGAATATTCGTCGTGACAAATTGTTTGTGCAAAGCGCTCAAGGGGGACGGATCCCTAAGTACCCCACGCCACTACTTCGGCGGTTTCAATCTCAAGCAGGCATCTATGCCACGCTAGAACGAATGCTAGATAGCACACCGTTTACCCTACCTTGGCGAGATAAAACCGGTGATCTTAAGCGAATAACCCAAATCCTGCAGGCGCGCTTTGGCCCCCAGCTCACAATGAGCTTCACCCTTGAGATGGTCCGTCAGCCATTTTTCCGTAATAAAGGCGCGTATCTGATTGGCAGGCTCGATATGGCCAATCAACGCCGACCGCTGGTATTACCGCTCGCGATTTCTGATCACGGTGAGCTCTATATTGATGCCTGCATTACCGACAGTGATGACGTCAGTATCGTATTCGGCTTCGCTCGCTCCTACTTTATGGTTTACGCTCCGGTACCTGCCGCTTTAGTCGACTTTCTCAATCAGCTCATGCCCAATAAAACGCCCGCAGAGCTCTACACCGCCATCGGATGTCAAAAGCATGGTAAGACAGAGTTATACCGTGAGTTTCTTCATCACTTGGAAAACTCAGACGATTTATTTGATATCGCCCCCGGCGTAAAAGGCATGGTGATGTCTGTATTCACCCTCCCCTCATACGGGTTTGTGTTTAAAATCATCAAAGATAAGTTCGCACCGCAAAAACAAATGACCCATGCCCAAGTGCGGGAGAAATACCGGCTGGTCAAAGAGCATGACCGTGTTGGTCGTATGGCCGACACCCAAGAATACCGTCATTTTATTTTCCCTCGCGATCGGTTTAGTGACGCATTAATCGACGAACTGCTCGCGGTGGCGCCGTCTTGCATCACGGTGACCGACAGCGAAGTACGGATTCGCCACCTATACATGGAGCGGCGAATGATCCCACTTAATATCTATTTAGAGCAAGCGGCACCCGAGGCGATTTCCCAGGCGGTACAAGAATATGGCGATGCATTAAAAGAACTGGCCGCCGCCAATATCTTTGCCGGCGATATGCTGTTTAAAAACTTTGGTGTCAGTCGCCACAACCGGGTGATTTTTTATGATTACGATGAAATCGCGTATTTAACCGAGGTTAACTTCCGCCGTATTCCTCCGCCGCGTTATCCTGAAGACGAATTAGCGGCTGAGCCATGGTACAGCGTGGGAGAGAACGATGTATTCCCCGAGGAATTTCGTACCTTTTTACTGGTTAACCGAACGGTGGCAAAAGAGTTTGATCGTCTTCATCCTGAGCTATTTGAGGCGGCCTATTGGCAACAACTGCAACGTCAAGTGAAAGCGGGGCATTTTCACGATGTACGCCCATACAACGATGAAAACCGCCTGAGTCATACACAGATGGCAATAAAACCAGCTTGATCGTCACAGGTCATGGGCTACAAAACGTTTTTTTGTCTACACTCACGATAGCGAACAAACAAGAGCCCACCGAGCTCAGCGTTAATCAAAAGCTAAGAGGCAAAGGATGTGAGCGTAAAACAACTAGGATGGTTGGCCCTCGCCCTACACGTCGTGGCGACACCCGCGTGGGCTGAAAAACTCACGTGGAACACCGCACCTGAATTGGCGTCAGAGCATTTTTTTATTCAGTCTATTCCCTCGGCGAGCCAAGGCTTTGACAGTTGGACGGTCCAATCAGGCTATCGCTATCCACTACAGAATGTCTCTGTCTACATAGGAACACAGTTAAAAAGCGAGACTGCACAATCGACCAGCGCGCATGGTTTACTCAGCGGCATTGATTATCATTTTACCGACAAGTTACGTGTGTCGAGCCAGATTAGCCATGACAATGATAACGCCGTAATTGACCAATGGGGCGTCAGCAGTCGCTACCAATTTAGCGACGCTTTTGGCGTCAATGCCGGACTAGATGTTGAGTTTGATGCCGACGCCGCCCCCGAATCTATCTATCAACTCGGAGTAGGGCTAAGTTTTTGATTCACGTGTTTAGCGGATTGGTGCACACGATCACACCATTTTGGTCTGCATACAGATAATCCCCCGCTGTCAGGGTGATCCCCGCAAGCGTAATCGCCACATCGACCTCACCTTGACCGTATTTGTGCGTTTTAATTGGACACACTCCCAGTGCTTTTATGCCCAGCGGTAAGGTGGATAAGGTGGCCGCATCACGCACGGGCCCGGCAATCACAATCCCCGCCCAATGGTTATCGACCGCACTTTGTCCAATTAAGTCGCCTAACAAAGCTCTATCCATGGCACCTGAACCGTCAACGACCAACACCTGCCCATCACCGGGCGACGCCAATAACGCCTTCACTTTCGAGTTATCGCGATAGCAACGCACCGTTCGTACTCGACCTTCAAAGCCACGTTTTGCCCCATAGTCAAACCATTGCATCGGAACCCATTGCACCGCGTCAGGGTGTTGGTCACATAAGTCAGGCAGTTTATCGTCCATGATATCTTTCTCCTCATTATTAATAGGGTGACTCGTTTACGTCTTTGCCGCCACCAACAAGGAAGAAAAACGCACGTTAAGTGATTGTGGCGTAAAGTCTGTCATTAAGGCAGGCAACAACCATAATGTATCGTTTTCAACCCAGTAAATCGCGTTTTGCTCCCAAGTTTTCGCCAAGGCCACGGCATCCGATGACGCAATCGCGACCGCAAAACCAGGTTCAAACCAACTTCCATCCGGTGCGCCACCATTCATCGGCCAATAACGGAGACCGGCCTGCGTCATCGCCTTGGCAAGCCGCTCATTACGTAAGTAATTCTCATTGTCAGATAAAGGTTGGCTGCGTGGATTAAATGCGGTAAGAATAGCAAATGCAGCCGCATCGGGCGCTTGAGGGGCATGAAAAGCGATCGATTGGTAAGTTTTCCACAAATCTTGCTGCGTATTTTGATCACACATTATTTACATCCATTGGCTACTAATACTATGCTTAATTACTAATTATGCGCGATTATTCATGAAGTTAAACGGATAGTTGGTACTAACTGACACGTAACATGCTTTTGATTGGGGTCAATAAAGGATGAAAAAAATCATCAACCTTCATCCTAATATATTGTTAGCGTGCTGTTAAATGAATACAATTGGCGATAATTAATGGATAGCACAGTGATCGGCTTGGCGTTGAATCAAGTCCGCCATGCCCCGTCTCAAGCTGGAACACACGGTGCGTTGTCTAGCATCGACGAACACTTCTCTATGGATGGCGTGCCATATGTTAGTTGCGAGGTTCGCGGTAGACATTCCTCGCATTTTGTAAATTTTTTTCACAGGCTAGTCGGTCTAGACTGTGGAATATAACCGGATTCTATTTAGATATTAGGTATCGCCAATGCAAACCCCGCAAATTCTGATTGTAGAAGACGAACAGGTCACACGTAACACGCTGAAAAGTATCTTTGAAGCCGAAGGTTACAATGTGTTTGAAGCCAGCGATGGCGACGAAATGCATCAAATCCTGTCAAACCACCACGTTCACCTTGTGATCATGGATATCAACCTGCCTGGTAAAAATGGCCTACTCCTGGCGCGTGAACTGCGTGAACAAGGGGATATGGCACTGATGTTCCTGACCGGGCGAGATAACGAAGTTGATAAAATCCTTGGGTTGGAGATCGGTGCAGATGATTATATCACCAAACCGTTTAATCCCCGTGAACTGACTATCCGTGCCCGCAACCTGCTCACGCGTGCGTTAAGCAGTGTGAACGGGAGTGAAGAGAAACGTAATGTTGACGTTTATACCTTCAATGGTTGGACGTTAGATATTAACAGCCGTTCACTGATCAATCCTGAGGGAGAAAACTTCAAACTGCCTCGTTCTGAGTTCCGTGCATTGCTTCACTTCTGTGAAAACCCTGGCAAGATCCAGACCCGTGCTGAACTGCTGAAGAAAATGACCGGCCGCGATTTGAAACCGCATGATCGTACGGTTGATGTCACCATTCGCCGAATCCGTAAGCACTTTGAATCGCACAGCGACACACCCGAGATTATTGCCACCATTCACGGTGAAGGCTATCGCTTCTGCGGCGAGATAGAAGAGCAGTAAGTGTCAACGCTAAGCCGATAGTCGGTGAAAACTACCGTTTGTACAGGCAAAAGGCGCCCAATCTAAGGCGCCTTTTTTTGATCTTATCAGGTTAACGGTGAGTGTCGCTTTGCTCATCTAACCAGGCCTTTAATACCGCTAAATCGTGCGGGTAACCCGCTTTTATTTCATCGATCCAATCAGCAATGTTTTCCCACCATGCCGGTAAATCAGGCGACTGAGCTTTTTGCGCGACTTTTTGGATATGTTTTAACCCCACCGACCCCGCGGCGCCTTTAATTTTATGGGCTTCTGAAACAATGCCGTCTTGATCGCGTGCGGTCATGTTCGAGTCTAAGATCGCGATATAGTCTGGCATGGTTGCTTCAAACATTTCGATACTTTGGCGTACAGGCTTAATTCCCACCAGCTCAACGTATCCGGTGAGCATGTCCATATCCAATAAGCGCTCAGCTTGCTCATTCGCCACTGGCCGCGCCGCTTGCGTCTGAGGTTCTGATTCAGCAGTCTGCGCGGATACCGCCTCACCGGCCAAAGCATGATGCGAAATCACGTGATTGAGGGCTGAGACACTAATGGGTTTACTGATAGCATCGTCCATACCTTGCGTTAAGTAGCTGTTTTTATCGTTGATCACATTGGCCGTCAGAGCAACCAAGGGCGGTAAATGTGCGTGATGCTGTCGCCATGTCGCGGCGACATCAAACCCGGTCATATCCGGTAACTGAATGTCGAGTAAGACGAGATCAAACGCGCCAGGCACAAAAGCATCAAGCGCGGCTTGCCCGTCGCGAGCAACGGTGACGTCATGACCCAGGCTTTCAAGCAAGCTGGTGGCAACGGTGATATTCAGCTCAATGTCTTCGACAAGCAAAATACGTAACGCATTGTTTATCGGCGCAGGGGAAGGCATCTGTTCTTCATTGGGTTCACTCAGTGGCACACTCACCGTAAGTGTAAACGTACTGCCTTGACCTTCTTCACTGTCGAGGCTGATATCGCCACCCATCAAACGCGCCAGTTTACGCGAAACGGCTAAGCCAATCCCAGTGCCCACGGCATGTAGGTTTTCACCTGCTTGTTTTACCTGATAGTACATTGCAAAGATCTTATCTTGCTCATCCGCAGGGATCCCAATACCACTGTCTTCAACATCAAAACACAGATGAGCAGTATCGTGATCAACCTCAGCACTGACCGTGATAATCACACAACCTTGCTTGGTAAACTTGACCGCATTCCCCACCAGGTTCCAAAGAATTTGCCGTAAACGGGTCGCATCCACTGCAACGTACTCGGGCAAGTCTGTGACCCGCTCGAGTTCAAAACGTAGACCTTTTTGCTCCGCCATCAATGTCGATATATTATCAATCTCGGTCACAAACTCGCGCAGATCGATGCTGGTAGGATGCAATGACAAACGTTTTCGATCGGATTTATCTAAATCGATAATGTCATTAAAAATGTTACCTAGCGTGATGGCACTAACGTAAATGGTGCGTAAGTAATTACGCTGTTTATCGTCTAATTGAGAGTCGAGCAGTATTTGACTGAGCCCCACAATGCCATTCAACGGGGTACGAAGTTCATGACTAATGGTCGAAATAAACGCTGTCTTTTCTCGACTCGCTTTTTCTAGCGCGTCTTGGTAACGCTTACGCTCGGTGATTTCGCGTCCAAAGCCGAGTAATCCTAGATGCCGCCCGTCTCGTGAAAAGAAAGGGACTTTGCGCAACTCAAAATAGGCTTTTCGACCATCTTGATATTCCAGCCATTGTTCATAGGTAATCGAGACATTGGCATCAAAAACTTGCTGGTCCGTTTCAACCACTTTTTCAGCAATATCTTCACGATAAACATCCCAAGGCGTCATGCCCTTTAGGGTTTTCTCATCGTAACCGGTGAGCTCTTCCATTGCGCGATTGCAACCGGAAAACTGGCCCTGGGCATTGCGGTAATAAATTAAATCGGGCGAGGCATCGATAAATGATCGCAGTAACGCGGTTTGCTCAGCCAATTCTAACTGGGCTTTTTCACGCTGATAAACTTCATTTTCCAGATCTTTAATCGCCTGTTGCCGCGCTTCCTCAGCTTTTTCTCTTTCTTCTATCTCTAAGTTGAGCTGCTCAATGTTCTCGGTTAATTGACGGTTTAAACGCATATCGCGCGCGCGCATTTCTTCAAGTTTTGAGACGAGCTTGGATAAACGTTGACGAGACTCTTCCAGTTGATCCACCACCACTGACAAAAAATAGACCGCCCAGGGAGTGATGATCAGACCAAAAAATACAGAACGAATAATGTCGATATTCTGGACCGTGCCTTCAAGCACCAGCGTGATGCCCACTTGTACCACAACCGCCAGCGCTACTAAGGCTAAGGCGAGCAGCATGCTAAAGCGCACAATCCCGAGTTTAACCAGTAAATCGACATAATATTGTGCAAGGACTTTAAGTTGTTTCATAAAGGATGATTAACCGCTAGATTCTAGGTAAGTCGATTCGGCGACCGAGGCGCGTCGAGGGCTTGATCCGTGTGGTGTCGGCATGCCTTTCACTACACTCACTTGATTTCGACCGTTGCGTTTAGCTTGATATAAAGCGCGATCCGCTTGCTGGATTAAATCACCGTAATCACCATCCGCGGAGGGTGTCACACAAGCAACGCCAAGGCTGATAGTAATTTTACCGGTAATCACTGCCTGATGATGGGCAATGTCTGCCGATAGCACCCGCTCGCGTGCAGTCTCGGCAACCTGGATAGCGCCGTTCAGTTCGGTTTGCGGCAATACAATGGCAAACTCTTCGCCGCCATAACGCGCCACCACATCAAGCGGCCGGTGAACGGCTGAGGTCAATGCGTTTGCCACTTTTTGTAACGCCCAGTCACCTTGTTGATGACCATAGTGATCATTGTACAGTTTAAAATGATCGATATCACAGAGGATAAAGGCAAGTGGCGTGCCTTCACGCGCTTGTGAACGCCACAGTTTGCTCAGCTGTTCATCTAAACTACGTCGATTCGCCACTTGGGTGAGGCTGTCGACAAAACTGAGTGCTTGCAAAGCCATAATGGCGTCGGCAAGCTGCTGTTGCGTATCTTTTCTTTCGGTAATATCCCGTGCCATCAGCAAAATGGCAGGATCGCCCGTCACCGGATCTTGAATGCGTGATTTTGCCACCTCATACCAGGTTTGCTCGCCTGACTGACCAAGAATGACATCCTCATAAGTCATGGTTTCACCCGTATCCAATACTTGTTGATCACGCTGTCGGTGTTGATCGAAGATATCAGGATCAACCACTTTCTGCGCAGGGGCGTTTTCCAACGCCTCAATCGTAGTGCCTAATGCATCAGCATAAGCTTGGTTGCAAGCCAAGTGATAGTAGTCTTGATCATAGATCCCAATCGGATCGATACTCGACTTAAAAATCGCACTGAGTAAATGACTACGTTGCTCTAAGACCTGCTCAACGGATTGGCGCTGTTGCGCTTCTTTTTGTAATCGCTCTTGCATCTGGTGCCAGTTGGTCACATCGTGGCTGATACACAAGGTACCAATGATTGCCTGTTTATCATTTTTGAGTGCGGTAATATTGGTCTCTAATAAACAGCTTTCATCATTGTGTTGTGTCGCCCATGTCCGTTCAGTTTGAGGCTGCGTCAGCGGCTGATCCGCTTGCCAAACAATGGCCTCTTGCTCACGGCCTTGCCAAAAACGATCAAATGCCGCATTGGTACCGACCACATTCCCTTCCACATCTTGAAAGCACACCAACTCCTCCAGCGAGTTAATCACGCTCAAGAGTACGCCTTGCTCTTGCTCATGAAGCTGCCAATGGGTGCGCTGATCCGTCGATGATAAGGAGACAACCCATGCTCGCTTTCCTCGACAACGAATCGGTAACCCCGATAACTGCACGTTGATACGCACCCGATTCGCCCCCGGCGCTCGGACTTTCGCATCAACATGAGAAAAAGGTTGCGGCCAAGGCTGTGCTAGGATGAATGCCTGAACGGCTTGCTGCTGTCGCGGGGTAGCGGTTTTAAATTGCTGTTGGCTATCGACCAGTGAAAAGGTGTCTACGCATGCAGCATTGGCATATAAAATGTCGCCCTGTTCGGCAGTCACAATGGCATGCGGCGTTTCCAAGCTGGCCATGTAAACCTGCCAGTCAGATAGCGCCACTGTCTCTTGACGCGCTCGCCATCCGTAACCCAGCACGCCACCGGCCAATAAAACAAGCAAAAAAATAAAAAACGCCATGCCGCTCCTGTGCCCTAGTCCCTAATGTGTTCTATCCAGTTTTCACTCGCGTCGTATTCTGCCACACATTACATTGGGGGCGTGATTATCCTGTTCACAGCTTTATAAATATCATCTGTTATTTTATTACATCAATCTGTAGTGATTTTCGCTATGAAAGTGGACGCATAAAACGCACCCTTCTCTGTTTGTTGTTAAAATTAGAATATCTACTCAAATTCTGCCTTTATTAATAATTATTTAACTAAAAAGCATAATTGCGAATAGCTATTATTCCCTGATTATCCGCATTAAAATCACGCTAAATCATAATCTTAAATCGTCGTTTTTTACATTTGTATATGCATAAAGGTTGCATACAAAAATTTGACCTTTGCGGGGTTTCCCGTTAATTTGGAAGGTCGCTGAGTCGTGTTTTCCCCTTATTTGATTCGGTTATTGTTTTTAAAAACAGCTAGTTAAATAACCAATAACCGACAAATCTCGTTAAAAAATCACAACATAACGGGAGCATAGTCATAAGGCTAAGCCCGCTCAGAGTGGTCAGGAGGATCACGACAATAAATGCAATCACTGCGCATCACGCAGTAGCAAGGGAGAATTGCAATGTCGCTGTACAACCCAATGCTGGAAAAAGATAACTGTGGTTTTGGCCTTATTGCCCACCAAGAGGGAGAGCCAAGCCACAAACTGGTTCGTACCGCTATCGCTGCACTTGACCGCATGACCCACCGAGGTGGTATCAACTCAGACGGTAAGACAGGCGATGGTTGTGGATTGCTGCTGCAAAAGCCAGACCGCTTTTTCCGCCTTATCGCTGAGCAAAATCAATGGAAGCTTAGCCGCCTTTACGCGGTCGGCATGATTTTTCTAAGCGCCGATCCAGCTAAAGCCCAACAAGCCAAACAACGCTTCGAGCAAGAAATCAACGCTGAAACCCTTTCAGTGGTGGGATGGCGAACGGTAGCGACCAATCCTGACGTACTTGGAGATATCGCCAAACAGTCTCAACCGGTTATTGAGCAAGTCTTTATCAATGGACCAGCCGGCTGGCGAGCCCGCGATCTCGAACGTCGCCTTTACATTGCACGTCGTCGCGCCGAAAAGGCCCTCACCGATGATGCAGATTTTTATGTGACCAGCTTGTCGACCCAAACCATTGTCTATAAAGGACTGTGTATGCCGGCAGATCTGCCGCGCTTTTACACTGATTTGGCCGATCTTCGCCTTGAGTCGTCGATTTGTTTGTTCCACCAGCGTTTTAGTACCAATACACAGCCGCGCTGGCCGCTTGCCCAACCTTTCCGCTACCTCGCACACAATGGTGAAATAAACACCATTGAAGGGAACCGCCAGTGGGCGCGGACCCGTGCGTATAAGTTTAACTCGCCATTATTGCCAGATTTATACCAAGCGGCGCCATTTGTGAATGAATCCGGTTCAGACTCATCTAGCCTCGATAACATGATGGAAGTCTTTCTTGCCGGTGGTATGGACTTGTTCCGAGCCATGCGCCTGCTTGTGCCGCCTGCTTGGCAAAATCATCCAGATATGGATGATGAGCTCCGCGCATTCTATGATTTTAATTCGATGCATATGGAGCCTTGGGATGGCCCAGCCGGCATCGTGATGTCAGACGGTCGCTACGCGGCCTGTAATCTTGACCGAAACGGTCTGCGTCCAGCGCGTTATGTAATCACCAAAGATAAATTTATTACCTTGGCATCTGAAGTCGGCATCTGGGATTACGCACCGGATGAAGTTGAGGAAAAAGGGCGTGTCGGGCCAGGCGAGTTGCTGGTCATTGATACACGAGAAGGGAAAATTTGGCACTCGGGTGAAATCGATAATGAGCTCAAAAGCCGCCACCCCTATCGCGAATGGCTCGATCAACATGTCCGTCGCCTGACGCCTTTTGAAGATCTGGATCCACAAACCAGTGAAGGCAGCCGCAACTTGCAAGATGGTCAGCTCAAGACGTATCAAAAGCTGTTTGGCATGTCGAACGAAGAGATTGATCAGGTAGTCAAGGTCTTGGGTGATATCGGCCAAGAAGCGACCGGCTCCATGGGCGATGACACACCAATGGCGGTGCTTTCTTCGCGTCCGCGCTGTGTCAGTGACTATTTCCGGCAAAAATTTGCTCAGGTCACCAATCCACCTATCGATCCGTTACGGGAAAATCACGTGATGTCATTGGCGACCTGTATCGGTCGCGAGATGAACGTCTTTTGCGAGACCGATGGCCATGCCGAACGGGTTGCCTTTAAATCGCCCGTACTGCTGTTTTCAGATCTGATCCAGTTACTCGAGCTGGACGACACCTATTACCGCAATACGGTTCTCGATATTAACTACAACCCGAACGAGAAAGATCTTCACCAAGCGATCCTTGACCTTTGTGATCAAGCTGAGCGCTGTGTCCGCGATGGCACCGTCTTGGTCGTGCTGTCCGATCGCAGTATTCATAAAGACACGCTCCCAATCCCAGCCGCCATGGCCGTCGGTGCAGTGCAAAAACGTTTGGTCAGCAAGAACCTGCGCTGTGATGCCAACATCATCATCGAAACCGGTAGCGCTCGTGATGCCCATCAGTTTGCGGTGTTACTCGGTTTTGGCGCCACCGCGGTTTATCCCTATTTAGCCTACGAAACTTTGGCTAATTTGGTCGATATTGGTGCGGTCAACCAACCTTATCGTGACGTCATGGTTAACTTCCGTAATGGCATCAATAAAGGCCTTTACAAAATCATGTCGAAAATGGGGATCTCGACCATTGCGTCTTACCGCTGCTCGCAACTGTTTGAAGCCGTAGGTCTGCATGACGATGTCATTGAACTTTGCTTTAAAGGCGTCGCGAGTCGGATTCAAGGGGCAAATTTTGACGATTTCCAACAAGACCTCATCAACCTTGCCCGTCGCGCGTGGATTAAACGCAAACCGCTTGAGCACGGTGGCTTGCTCAAATATGTGCATGACGGTGAGTACCATGCTTATAACCCCGATGTAGTGACCAACTTGCAAAGCGCGGTCCGCTCGGGTGAAACCATGGATTACAAAACCTACGCCAACACGGTCAATGAACGTCCGGTCGCGACCTTGCGTGACTTAATGCGCTTGAAAAAAGCACAAACGCCGCTTGCACTCGAGCGCGTAGAACCCGCGACCGAGCTGTTTAAACGCTTTGATTCAGCCGCTATGTCAATTGGCGCTTTAAGTCCAGAAGCCCATGAAGCTCTCGCCATTGCCATGAACCGTCTAGGCGGTCACTCCAACTCTGGAGAAGGCGGTGAAGATCCACGTCGCTTCAATAGCGAGCGTAATTCTCGGATCAAACAAATTGCCTCGGGCCGCTTTGGCGTCACCCCGCACTACTTAACTAATGCCGACGTGCTGCAAATCAAGGTCGCGCAAGGTGCGAAACCGGGTGAAGGCGGGCAGCTGCCAGGGCATAAAGTGACCGCAGAGATCGCGAAACTACGCTTTTCCGTGCCTGGAGTCACCCTGATTTCGCCGCCGCCTCATCATGATATTTACTCAATTGAAGATTTAGCGCAGCTGATCTTCGACTTAAAACAAGTGAATCCGCAGGCACTGGTCTCGGTTAAGCTGGTCTCGGAACCAGGTGTTGGCACCATTGCCACTGGCGTCGCGAAAGCCTATGCCGATCTGATTACCATTTCGGGTTACGATGGCGGTACCGGTGCCAGCCCGCTGACATCGGTGAAGTATGCAGGTAGCCCTTGGGAGCTCGGCCTAGCCGAAACCCAGCAAGCTTTGGTGGAAAATGGCTTACGCCACAAAATTCGCCTGCAAGTTGATGGCGGCTTGAAAACCGGTCTCGACATTATTAAAGCGGCGATTTTAGGCGCAGAAAGTTTCGGCTTTGGTACCGCCCCCATGGTGGCACTCGGTTGTAAATATCTGCGAATTTGCCATCTCAACAATTGCGCGACCGGTGTGGCAACCCAGGATGAAACCTTGCGTCGCGATCACTTTAAAGGCCTCCCCGAACAGGTGATGAATTTCTTCAAAGGCCTGGGTGAAGAGGTGCGCGAACTGCTCGCTGAGCTCGGGGTCGAGAAACTCACCGATCTGATTGGCCGTACCGACTTATTAGAGGCAGTTGAAGGCTTTACCGCCAAACAGTTGAAACTGGATTTAAGCCATATCCTTGAGGCGCCAACGCCTTGGCCGGGAAAAACCTTATATTGCAGTGAGCCGAATACGCCATTCGATAAAGCGGCGCTGAACCAGACTCTGCTGAGTGAACTGAGTGATGCGATTGAGGCGAATCGTAGCGCGAGTATTTACCGCTCGGTCCGTAATACCGACCGCTCAGTCGGTGCTAGCTTGTCAGGCGTCATCGCCAAACGCTATGGCAATGCCGGAATGGCAGCCAATCCGCTCGATATTCAACTGCAAGGCACCGCAGGCCAGTCTCTAGGGGTATGGAATGCCGCTGGAGTCAACATTACCCTCATCGGTGATGCCAACGATTATGTCGGTAAAGGCATGAGTGGCGGACAGATTGTCATCCGTCCACCGGTTGGATCGGCGTTTGCCAGCCATGAATCCACCATTATGGGTAACACCTGCCTGTATGGTGCAACGGGCGGCAAGCTCTTTGCTGCGGGTAAAGCGGGAGAGCGCTTTGCGGTACGCAACTCAGGCGTCCATGCCATTGTGGAAGGCGCAGGCGATAACGCATGTGAATACATGACAGGCGGTATTGTGGCAATTCTAGGGCGCACCGGTGTCAACTTTGGCGCTGGAATGACAGGCGGCTTTGCTTATGTGCTGGATGAAGAGGGCGACTTCCATGCCCATATCAATGCTGAATTGGTCGAGGCACTCTCACTGGAAGCTCTCACGATCCACCAAGAGCATTTACGTGGCTTAATTGCTCAGCATTTTGAGCTCACTGGCTCGGATCGTGCAAAACAGCTACTGGATGAGTTTGATCATTGGGTGCATCGCTTCTATTTGGTCAAACCCAAAGCGGCGGATGTGAATACTTTATTAGGCCATCAAAGTCGTAGCGCGACCGAGTTGCGCGTTCAGGCGCAATAAAAGGAGGGACCCATGAGCCAGAACATCTATCAGTTTATTGATGTCCAGCGCATTGATCCGCGCAAAAAAGCGATTGAAACGCGCAAGATTGAGTTCGTTGAGATCTATGAGCCTTTCACCGAGAAGGAAGTATCGGCCCAAGCAGATCGTTGCCTCGATTGTGGCAACCCGTATTGCGAATGGAAGTGCCCAGTACACAACTACATTCCGCAATGGCTGGAGCTTGCCAACCAAGGGCGGATTATTGAAGCGGTAGAACTGTCACATCAAACTAACAGCTTGCCAGAAGTCTGCGGCCGAGTCTGTCCGCAAGATCGTCTGTGCGAAGGTGACTGCACTCTCAACGACGATTTTGGTGCGGTGACTATCGGTAATGTCGAAAAATACATTACCGATAAAGCCTTTGAAATGGGCTGGAAGCCTGATATGTCACATGTCGAGTGGACCGATAAAAAAGTGGCCGTGATTGGCGCAGGGCCTGCTGGTCTGGCATGCGCCGATGTGTTAGTACGCAATGGCGTTAAACCCGTCGTCTTTGATCGTTATCCTGAGATCGGTGGTTTGCTTACCTTTGGCATTCCTTCCTTTAAATTAGAAAAGGATGTCATGCGTCATCGTCAGCGCGTCTTTACCGAGATGGGTGTAGAGTTCCGCCTCAACACCGAAGTCGGCAAAGATATTGAGATGCAAACCCTCGTGGATGACTACGACGCGGTATTCTTAGGTGTGGGAACCTATCAATACATGCGTGCCGGGCTCGCGAATGAAGATGCGCCCGGTGTCTTTGATGCCCTACCCTTTTTAGTCTCCAACACCTATAAAGTGATGGATCTGGATCATGCGCCCGACTTTATCGATATGGCAGGGAAACGCGTTGTGGTCCTCGGTGGCGGGGATACGGCTATGGACTGTGTGCGTACCTCGATTCGCCAACAAGCCGCTAGCGTCACCTGTGCTTATCGCCGTGACGAAGAAAACATGCCGGGTTCACGTCGAGAAGTTAAAAATGCGCGTGAAGAGGGCGTCAACTTTATGTTCAACCTGCAACCGCTTGGCATTGAAGTGGACGATAACGGCAATGTCCGCGGCGTCACCGTTGTGAAAACCCAATTGGGAGCCCCGGATGCCGCCGGCCGCCGTCGTCCTGAGCCGATTGAAGGCAGTGAACACATACTGGAAGCTGACGCGGTGATCATGGCTTTTGGTTTTCAGCCTCATGCAATGGAATGGTTGGAACCTTACGATGTCGCACTAGACGAACGAGGACGGATTCAGGCGCCTGCCAACGGTGAGATCTTATACCAAACCACGAATCCGCGGATCTTCGCCGGCGGGGATGCAGTACGAGGATCCGACTTAGTGGTCACGGCTATCGATGAAGGCCGTAAAGCGGCGGAGGGGATCATGGATTACCTTGAAGTTTAAACGCGTTAAGATCAACGACAGCATCAGAAGTGCCTCAAAGGAGGCACTTTTTTTTTGTCTAATGTACACTAACGGCATTAACGCGCGAACAGGATTATAACCATGAAAATCGGCATTATTGGCGCAATGGAGCAAGAAGTCACTCTACTGCGCGACAAGCTAACCAGCCTAACGACGCACCATGAGGGCGGTTGCACCTTCTACTCCGGCACCTTACACGGCCATGATATTGTTTTGTTGCAGTCGGGGATTGGTAAAGTAGCGGCGGCCATTGGCACCAGCTTGTTGCTTTCACAGCACCAGCCTGATTGGGTGATCAATACCGGCTCTGCGGGTGCTTTTGAGCCCTCGCTCAATGTCGGAGACGTCGTTGTGTCTTCTCAGGTTGGTTATCACGATGCGGACGCAACCGCATTTGGCTATCAAATGGGGCAGGTGCCACAGCAGCCGGCAGTATTTGAATCGGATGAAGCCTTAATGCAATTAGCTGAGAAAGCGGTCGACGCTGATACTCATGTGGTTCGCGGACTCATTTGTACCGCAGATACCTTCGTCCACACTGACGCACATCGTCAACATATCCACACTCACTTCCCCCAAGCCGTTGCCGCAGAAATGGAAGCGGCTGCCATTGCGCAAGTTTGTGCCCAGTTCAAAACACCTTTTGTGGTAGTACGTGCTATTTCTGACGTGGTCGCAGAAAAAGAGTCACCCATGTCTTTTGAAGAATTCTTGCCTCTGGCAGCAAAAAGCTCCTCCGCCATGGTCGAAAAAATGGTGACGATGATTAACGACTAACCCGACCACGATCATGGATGCTTTGCTTAACCCGCAACAATGGATACTGTTCGCCGCCAACCACGGAAGCTTATGGGCGCTGTGGCTGGCGGTGCTGATCCACTGGTTACTGCCGCTCTCAACCCAGCACTCTCCTTTTCAATATTGGCAGCAGTATGCCGTATTGCTGGCGAGCCAAGTCAATAAAGATAACGATCCTAAACAGCAACGCAAACTCGCGGGTGGCCTCGCCTTGGCCTTGATGTGCGGCACCTTGGCTATTTTATTGATTGCCGCTCGTGAGCTCGTCTGGTCACGTCCACTCTTTGATGGGATTTTGCTTTGGCTCGCATTAGCGTGGCGACCGATTGACCAATTTGGACACGCACTCGCGCAGGCCATTGATGAGCATGATAAAGGTACCTCGCGTGCATTACTTGCGACACAGGTAAACCGAGACACTGAGTCCTTGTCATTGATCGGCATCGGTAAAGCCGGCGCCGAAACGCTGATCCTCGGCACGGCTCGGCATGGCGCCTGTGTGATCTTTTACTATGCGCTTGCCGGTGGCGTCGGTGCCCTTTTATATACCAGTGTGGTTCATCTCCATCGCGTCTGGTCACCCAGCCGACTAGCCTATTATCCATTCGGCCTTGCAACCGCACGATTACTCAACCTGGTCGACACCATTCCAATGTCGCTGTTTGCGCTCGTGTTGGCGCTAGGGCGTACGCCATGGACGCATCTCAAAGCTTGCTGGCAACAAGGCCGTCGTTGGCGCACGCCAGGACCGGGTTGGCTACTCGCCTGTGCGGGAAGCCGCTTTCAATTATCTCTCGGTGGCCCGGCTATCTATCAAGGCACGAAAACCCTCAGAACCAAAATTGGCTACGGGGTCACCCCGGCGTGTTACCACCTATTGCTTTTGCGTTTAAAATTAAAACACAGTGTTTTAATTTGGCTTGCGTTAAGCTCTTTGCTTCTTATTCTTTAAGGACTCGGATTGATGCCTCGTTTTCGCGCCCGCCTCGTGCTGCTTTTGGTATGTAGACCTGTGTTTCTCATCTCGCTTTGGGGACTGGCTTTCAGCGCTTATGCCACGTCACCTCGAGTGATCAGTCTTGCTCCTCATGCGACTGAGCTCGCCTATGCCGCAGGACTTGGTCCTCATCTAGTCGCAGCCAGCGCCTATAGTGATTACCCAGAGCAAGCAAAGTCTCTTGAACGCGTGGCCAATTACCGCGGGATAAAGTTAGAGCGCATTATCGCCCTAAAGCCTGATTTAATTTTAGCTTGGCGTGGCGGCAATCCGCCTAAACCGCTAGAAACTCTCGCTAAGATGGGATTTGAGATTCGTTACCTTAACCCCAACCAGCTTAGCGACATTGGCCAGTTTATTCGCGAGTTAGGCCGCTACAGTAAGACGTCTGATATCGCCACACGCAACGCAAAAGCCTTTGATAAAAAGCTCGCACAGCTCAAAGCGCGTTATCAGAACGCACCATCTGTACGCTATTTTTATCTACTCAGCGATACGCCTTTAATGACCGCCAGTGATCGTGCTTGGCCGAGTCAGTTATTTCGCTTATGCGGCGGGGAAAATATTTTCGCCGAAAGCCCAGCCGCCTATCCGCAAGTGAATATGGAACAGGTGATCACTCGCTTACCACAAACGGTGTTCTACACCGGTGCGACATTGCCAGAATCTTGGCAATCGATGGCTGAATTAGTGCCCGAACACGCGCAACGTTTTACCTGGCCACTGAATCCTGACTGGTTAACCCGCGCCACACCACGCGCATTGAATGCCGCAGAGCAAATTTGTACCGCCCTCGATAAAGTCCGTCACGCGCAATAGGACCTAGCATGACACAAACCATGATTCTGTATTTATTCGATTTATTTGGCACCGCCGTTTTTGCTATTTCAGGGGTGTTAGTCGCCGGTCGCTTAAGAATGGACCCCTTTGGCGTGGTGGTGTTGGCCTGTGCCACCGCCATTGGAGGAGGCACCGTCAGAGATATGGCCATGGGCGCCACACCAGCCTTTTGGATTACCGATACGCTTTATATTTGGGTGATATTAGCCACATGCGTGGCGACCATGCTGCTGATCCGCCATCCGCGCCGTCTACCTTGGTACGTACTGCCTTGCGCGGATGCGATTGGTTTAGCGGTCTTTGTCGGCATTGGGGTGGATAAAGCCCTAAGCTATGGTGCATCGCCACTTGTCGCGGTGATCATGGGGGTCATAACGGCCTGTGGCGGTGGCATTATTCGTGATGTGCTCGCGCGGGAAGTGCCTATGGTGCTGAGAACGGAAGTGTATGCAACGGCCTGTATTGCTGGCGGCATTGTCCATACTCTTGCTATCGAAGTGAGTCCAGACACAGTCACGGCATCGCTCGCCGGTATGCTCACCACCTTACTGATCCGTTTAGCGGCCATTCGCTGGCATTTATCTTTACCGCCGTTTGCGCTCGATAAATAGTGATAGCCATTAGTGTTAAGGTGTCGTGATATATGGCAAATGGTGGTTGAAATCTAGGCAGCACACCCTAATGTCATGGAGAACAGCCTAATAAAGGAGCCTCTATGATCAGCATTGCCATCATTTATCACTCTGAAGATGAACACACGCATGCACTCGCCACCACCATCGCAGAAGGCATTCATGCCGGCGATGCCGAGCCAGTGGTGTATCGCATTACATCAGAAATGATAGAAAACGGACGCTTTATCGATGATAAGCTGTTTGAAAAACTCAAAGAGGTCGACGCGATCATCTTTGGTGCTCCCACCTACATGGGTGGGCCAAGCGCACAATTTAAAGCCTTTGCCGATGCGTCCAGCCCAAGCTGGGAAACACAAGATTGGCGAGGAAAGTACGCGGCAGGCTTTACCGTAGGCACCTACCCAGGTGGCGATCAGCCCCAGACACTGCAGTATTTCCAAACCTTAGCCAGCCAGCATGACATGCTGTGGCTAAGCCTAGGCCGTGCCAATATCGGGGTAGAAAACATTAACCCAAGTGGCACAAGCCTTGGGGTGACTGCACACACTCCAGACGATGCCCAACTTAGCGAAGCCTGCCTACAAACGGCGTTTTACCTTGGTCAACACATGGTACGTGCACTAAAAGGCGTTTGGCATACCTAGTCAGTAAATCATGAGAAAAGCCCTCGCGAATCACGCGAGGGCTTTTTGTTATCAGCTAGTCATGCCTTTATACGTTACGTAGAGTCCCCTTTTAGGGGATCTCTAGCTTAACGTCACACGCGCAAACTTACGCTTACCCACTTGATATACGGCTTCACCCGCTGCTGGCACCAGCTTAGTGTCTTCCACTTTTTCGCCGTCAATTTTCACCGCACCTTGGCGGATCATACGCAGCGCGTCTGAAGTGGAATTTACCAGTCCCGCCTCTTTTAGCAAATTACCAATCGCAATACCTTGCTCAAAGGTAAAGCTTGGCATCTCATCTGGCATCGCCCCTTTTTGGAAACGATTGATAAAAGTTTGCTCGGCCGCGTCAGCATCGGCGTCTGAATGGAAACGGGCAATGATTTCTTTCGCCAGCAAGATCTTAATATCACGAGGGTTTTTACCCGCTTGAACATCTTGCTTAAACTGAGCCACTTCCTCAAGAGGGCGGAATGACAACAGCTCATAGTAATCCCACATGAGATCGTCAGAAATCGACATGATTTTACCAAACATATCATCTGGACGTTCGCTGACGCCGATGTAGTTATGGGCCGATTTAGACATCTTTTTAACACCATCAAGCCCGACTAGTAGCGGCATCGTCATCACGACTTGCGGCTTTTGTCCCGCTTGCTTTTGCAGCTCACGCCCCATTAACAAGTTAAACTTTTGGTCGGTCCCGCCCAGCTCAACGTCCGCTTCCAACGCGACTGAATCGTGGCCTTGCAAGAGTGGGTAGATAAACTCATGAATAGCTATCGCTTGGTTACTGGTATAACGCTTTTTAAAGTCATCACGCTCGAGCATACGCGCCACGGTTGAGCTCGCCGCGAGACGAATCATGCCATCCGTGCCTAATTCGCCCAGCCATTTAGAGTTAAACTCAATACGTGTTTTAGCAGGGTCTAAAATTTTAAAGACCTGCTCTTTGTAGGTTTCTGCGTTTGCCAGTACCTGCTCACGTGTCAATGGCGGGCGCGTCGTGTTTTTACCACTCGGGTCGCCAACCATGCCGGTATAATCGCCAATCAAAAAAATCACTTCATGGCCAAGCGCTTGAAAAGCTCGGAGCTTATTTAAGATCACTGTGTGACCGAGGTGGATATCCGGCGCAGTAGGGTCCGCACCGAGCTTAATGCGAAGAGGACGATCCTCTTTCAGCTTTGCCACCAGCTCGTCTTCCGGGATTACTTCATCAACGCCACGTTTTAGTTCTGCTAGCGCGGCTTCAAGGCTCGCCATAGTCTGTTGCTCCTACCTAATAGGCAAAAATGTGATAAACAGACATATTACTCGAATAGCGACAGTTTTTGAAACCAGTTAAACTGATAGAGTGTATACAGGGTGTGCGCAGTGGCTGCCATCAAAAAATGTGTGTGGTCTTTGTGTCAGCCGTGTCAAATCTACTTCAGGGCATCATCCCCAATAAAACCGATTGGGTGTCTGACTGTCATAACTTTATTCGTAGTGATTCAACATAGTCTTCATGCCGTTAAATAAACTCGCAGCCTTACCCAAGTTACATAAACTCATTATCGGTGCATTAAGTGCATTCGTAGTCTTATTAATGTTGGTGCCTGATGGCCCAAGCACCCCGCGCCCTCAACCCAATTTTGAACCGGGTAAGCACTACCCTGTCCCTGTGGATGCCGTCTCGTTACTGCCACCACAAGATGAAATGCCCGCACAGTTTAGCCGCACTATCCATTGGTCCACCTATGAGGTGCAACCGGGTGAAAGTATGGCGTTGCTGTTTAACCGCGCTGGCCTGAGCCCAACCGATCTCTATCGCCTCGTGAATGCCGATGAGCATACCCAGCGTTTGGCGTATCTGAATCCTGGTGATGAAGTACGTTTAGGCGTTGATGACAGCGGCGAGCTGGTGCAGCTGATTCAGCCACGCGGTAGCAATGAAACCCTCATCGTCAATAAGATCGATGACACCTATCAATCTCGCATTGAAACCAAACACGTTGATACCCAGATAAATTTTGCTCGAGCGACCATTCAATCGAGCTTTTGGCAAGCCGCGTCAGGCGCAGGCCTCACTCCAAACCAAATCATGCAACTGGCGGGGATTTTCGGCTGGGATGTCGATTTTGCCCTCGATATTCGTAACGGAGACAGTTTTTCCGTCTTGTATGAAGAGGAGTTTGTCGAAGGTGAACATATTGGCAGCGGTAATATTCTGGCAGCCACGTTCACCAACCGTGGTGAAACCTTTACCGCCGTGCGAGCAGAGAGTGGCAAATACTACACACCAACCGGTAAAGCGATGAAAAAAGCCTTCTTGCGCTCGCCGGTGAACTTTAGATATGTCAGTTCAAACTTTAATCCACGCCGTCTGCACCCAGTGACGGGTCGGGTCAAACCGCATCGCGGCACCGATTATGTCGCACCGGTTGGTACGCCTATCAAAGCGGCTGGTGACGGTATCGTGATGAAAGCGTCTTATAATCGCTTTAACGGCAATTATGTCTTTATCCGCCATAGCTCGACATACATCACTAAGTATTTGCACTTGACCAAACGCAAAGTGAAAACCGGCCAGCGCGTCAAACAAGGCGATATCGTCGGCACGCTTGGATCAACAGGGCGTGTTACGGGGGCGCACTTACATTACGAGTTCTTGGTCAATGGTGTGCATAAGAACCCACGCACCGTCGCATTGCCAGAAGCGAAATCCCTGCAAGGTAAAGACAAGCGAGAATTCGTTCGCTTGGCTGAATCTCGTATGGCACAGTTGAGCAAATTTAACCAGCTACTGGCGACAGTAGGCAACTTAAACCATTATAACCGTGGCGGTTAAACAGGCTATTGCGACAAAAAACGGCGCTACAGGGCGCCGTTTTTGTGATGGAACGAAAAGTCGTACGTTTTATCGCAGCCGAAAAATTAGACGCTAAATGATGCGCCACAGCCACACGTGGTGGTGGCATTCGGGTTATCAATGAAAAAGCGCGATCCTTCCAGCCCCTCGGTATAGTCGACTTTCCCACCCATTAAATACTGTAAACTCATGGGGTCCACTACCAACATCACGCCGCTTTTCTCGATCTCCATATCGCCTTCATTGACGTTTTCGTCAAAGGTAAAACCATACTGGAAGCCGCTACAGCCACCACCGGTAATGTAGACGCGTAGTTTCAGGTTTGGGTTTTCTTCTTCCTGAATCAGCGTCTTTACCTTGGTCGCCGCGGCCTCAGAAAACTCTAACGGCAAAGGTGCTTCGCTCATTGTTACCTCACATGCTCTTGGTGCTTAGTATTGGATTATCTAATACCTGAGTAAAGTGTTCAAGTATTGCGCGCTTGATCGCAATTGTGATCAGTACGTATTAATTGCCAAACTTGTTGCAATGAAATCATACTCTACCTCGCCAGTGTTCTGTATCTTTGGTTAAAATACACCGACGCAATTTAGGCGAAGCCTTACCTAACAGGATATGTCATGACCAAATCAGCACAACTTTTTCAACAAGCTAGACGCACCATTCCCGGTGGCGTGAATTCTCCCGTGCGTGCATTTGCCGGTGTCGGCGGTGACCCTGTCTTTATGGAGCGTGCTGACGGCGCGTACATCTTTGATGCCGACGGCAAAGCTTACATCGACTACGTTGGCTCGTGGGGCCCAATGATTCTCGGCCATAACCACGCCTCCATTCGAGAAGCTGTGGTTGATGCCGCCCAGCGTGGACTGAGCTTTGGTGCACCCACCGAAAGTGAAACCACTTTATCAGAACTGGTTGCTGAGCTTGTTCCATCCATGGAAATGGTGCGTATGGTGAACTCTGGCACCGAAGCGACCATGAGTGCCATTCGTCTCGCGCGCGGCTATAGCAAACGCGATAAGTTCATCAAATTTGAAGGCAACTATCATGGCCATGGTGACTGCTTACTCGTGAAAGCAGGCTCAGGCGCACTCACGCTCGGCGAGCCAAACTCCCCCGGGGTACCGGCAGATTTTGCCAAACACACGCTGACCTGCACCTATAACGATCTAGACTCGGTACGCCAAACGTTCGAGACTTACCCTGACGAGGTGGCTTGTATTATTGTCGAGCCAGTGTCCGGTAACATGAACTGTGTGCCACCACAGCCAGGTTTCTTACAAGGTTTACGCGCGCTATGCGATGAATTTGGTGCCCTGCTAATTTTTGATGAGGTGATGACGGGCTTTCGCGTGGCACTTGGCGGCGCACAAGCCTATTACGACGTCAAACCTGACTTGACTACCCTAGGTAAAATCGTCGGTGGTGGCATGCCTGTAGGTGCATTTGGTGGTCGTCGCGATGTGATGGAATACTTAGCACCGACCGGTCCGGTTTATCAGGCGGGCACCTTGGCCGGTAACCCGGTCGCCATGGCAGCTGGTTTCGCGTGTCTTAGTGAACTACGTCAACCAGGCAATCATGATTACCTCAATAGTGTCACCAAGCAACTTGCTGAGGGTTTTAAAGCCTTGGCCGACAAACACGGTATTCCATTAGCGACCAACCGAGCCGGTGCAATGTTTGGTTTTTTCTTTACGGACCAAGACACAGTCACTTGCTTCAAAGACGTGCAGCAGTGCGATACTGAGCGCTTTAAGCGTTTCTTCCACTTAATGCTCGAACAAGGTATCTATCTCGCACCGTCTGCGTTTGAAGCCTGCTTTACCTGCTTGGCGCACGGCCAAAAGGAAATTGATGCGACACTGGCAGCGGCTGACCACGCCTTCGCTACGCTCGCGGCACAAGGCTAACCAAGGGCGTATAGCCCAGTCATAACCGTTACGCCTAATAACAAAAAGCCCCGCTCATCGTGCATGCGGGGCTTTTTATTCACCGGAATCGTGGGCTAGGATCAGAAAATAGACCGCCCAATCCGAGCAGATAACAGCTCTAAAGCGGCGGTGCCTGCTAACGAGTTACCCGATGGATCCAGTTCTGGCGACCAAACGGCAATCGACATTTCGCCTGGCACAATTGCAATAATCCCACCGCCAACGCCAGACTTGCCAGGCATACCGACACGGTAGGCAAACTCACCCGCACCATCATACAAGCCACATGTCGCTAAGAGCGCATTCATTTGCTTGCTTTGCGTCGGCGTTAAAATCCGCGTTTTTCCCGATAAAGGCGTTCCTTGATTCGCCAGGTAGAAAAAGGCTTTGGCCAAATCAACACAACTCATTTCTAATGCACAATAGTGGAAATAATTAGTTAAAACCGGCACCACCTCATTGTCAAAATTGCCAAACGCGCGCATCAGATAAGCAATTGCCGCATTGCGATCACTATGCTGCATTTCTGAATCCGCAACCACCTTGTCATAACAAAGATGGGGGTTGCCCGCTAACTGACGCACAAACTCTAACATCCGCTGGCGAGGGGCTGATTGACGCGTATGCAGCATATCACTGACGACTAAGGCGCCAGCGTTGATAAACGGATTACGCGGGATCCCCTGCTCCATCTCAAGCTGGATTAATGAGTTAAAAGCCTGACCAGAGGGCTCTTTACCAACCCGTGTCCATATTTCTTCCGCGCGATAATTTTGCATTGCCAATGTCAGGCTTAACGCTTTAGAAATCGACTGGATAGAAAAGGCTTCGTCCGCGTCACCGGCGGTGATCAGGTCGCCATCGTTGTAGCAAACCGCAATACCGAGTTTATGATTCGGCACATCCGCAAGGGCTGGAATGTAATCAGCCACCTTACCGCTACCCATTAAAGGACGGACATCCTCCAGGATTTGCGCTAACAGTTGAGAGCTTGGTTTCACCAACAGGATCCTTTTACAACAGGGGACAAAAAAGCCAACCTGAGGTTGGCTTTCCGCTTTCACTTATCTGCGCCGTCGCGCCTTAGCACATTAGGCTGTGCGTGTGTATTTGATATCCCATACACCATGACCCAGGCGCTGCCCGCGCTGCTCAAATTTAGTCAGCGGGCGCTCTTCAGGACGAGGAACATAATAGCCCTCTTTTGCGATATTTTGATAGTGAGGCGCCGCTTCCATCACTTCGATCATGTGCTCAGCATAGTTTTCCCAGTCAGTCGCCATGTGGAATACGCCACCCATTTTTAGCTTGTCTCTTACCATTTCAGCGAACGGTAACTGCACAATACGGCGTTTATGGTGACGTTTTTTATGCCATGGGTCAGGGAAGAAAAGTTGCACCGTGTCCAAGCTTTCTTTCGGCAACATTTGCTCAAACACTTCGACCGCATCGTGGCACATCACACGCAGATTGGTGACACCGGCTTCACGCGCTGCCATTAAACAGGCGCCCACACCAGGGGTATGCACTTCAATACCCACAAAGTTCTTCTCAGGGGCATTTTTTGCCATTTCAACCAAAGAGGCGCCCATGCCAAAACCGATTTCTAACACCACAGGATTATCATTACCAAACACCTGCTGCCAATCAAGCTCGGTGGCGTCAAAGTCAATCCCCATGGTAGGCCAGGATTCGTTTAGCGCTTGCTCTTGCCCTTTCGTTAAACGGCCTTCGCGACGCACAAAACTGCGTACTTTACGAATAACTTTGCCATCCTCGGTGAGTTCGGTTTTAGTGACTTCAGTCATGATTGGGTGCCTGTGATGCAGTAGTAATGATGCCGGTAGCCGTCACCATCGATTGTTGGAAATCTAAACGGACTGCGCATTATGCAAAGTTTTTGCGATAGCGCAAGGTGGACGCGCTGATCCTATTAGTACGCCCTGCCGTTAGTGTACCCTGTGGCCTGCCTTTGTGCACGTGTGAGCAAAACAATAAGAGAGAACACAGTGAGTCAATCATTTTCCGATGCCATCTTAAACTGGTATGAGCAATATGGCCGTAAAACCTTACCTTGGCAGCAAAACAAAACGCCATATAAAGTCTGGCTCAGTGAGATTATGCTGCAACAGACCCAAGTAAGCACAGTAATCCCTTATTTTGAACGGTTTATGGCACGGTTTCCGACCGTTATCGACTTAGCGAATGCCGATCAGGATGAAGTTCTTCATTTATGGACGGGGTTAGGATATTACGCCCGTGCCCGCAACCTTCACAAAGCGGCACAAGTGATTGCCAACCACCATGATGGCGTATTTCCTACCACGCTCGATGAGGTCATGGCGCTCCCAGGTGTCGGCCGCTCAACCGCCGGCGCCGTGCTTTCTTTGTCGCTCAGTCAACCGCACCCCATTTTAGACGGCAACGTCAAACGCACCTTAGCGCGCTGTTTTGCCGTCGAAGGTTGGCCGGGTAAAAAGCCGGTAGAAAACAAGTTATGGGAGATTGCCGAAACACTCACGCCCACCACAGATACCGACAAGTACAACCAAGCCATGATGGATATGGGCGCGATGGTTTGTACACGAAGCAAGCCTAAATGTGATCTTTGCCCTGTTGCCGACCGCTGCGAGGCACGTGCACAAGGTCGGCAAATGGATTTTCCTGGCAAAAAACCGAAAAAAACCTTACCGGTCAAACAAACCAGTTTTTTGCTGATCCAGCATCAAGATGAAATCTGGTTAGAGCAACGACCACCAAGCGGCCTTTGGGGCGGGTTATGGTGCTTGCCTGAAGCGGTTGAGCACACGCTCAAGGCCGATATTGCCGATAAGCTACATAATATCAAACCGGTCAAAACTGAGGTCTTAACCGCGTTTAGACATACCTTCAGTCACTTTCACTTAGATATTGTACCGATTAAAGTCTCGGTGGCTGAGCGACCGCAAATCATCATGGAAGCCAACCAAGGGCTTTGGTATAACTTATCACAACCTGCAAAAGTAGGATTAGCGGCCCCAGTGAAAAAGCTGTTAACCTTGCTTGAACATGAGCGCCAACAATCTCTAACCGGCGATGACAAGGAGCCTAGATTATGAGCCGTACCGTATTTTGCCAACGCCTCCAAAAAGAAGCCGATGGACTCGATTTTCAACTCTACCCGGGAGAGTTGGGCAAACGCATTTATGACAATATTTGCAAAGAAGCCTGGGCGGAATGGCAAAAGAAGCAAACCATGCTTATCAATGAAAAGAAGCTCAATATGATGGATCCTGAACATCGTAAGATCATTGAACAAGAAATGGTCAATTTTTTGTTTGAAGGAAAAGACGTGCAAATCGATGGCTATGTGCCACCCGAAGCGTAAATTCCGTGGTGTCGCCCACAGCTAGGCGGCTTGACCACAGCAACGCACCCGCATTGTGTTACGCTCAATGCGGGTGTTTTTTTATCCTAATGCAATCAAAAATGACACGAATACTCTGTTTGTTAGTGTGCTGTTATGGCGCGTTGCTTTCCGGCTGCAGCCGAGAGAGCGTCGAAAAATATGTGGGCGTGGATTACCAAACGACTAACCGGTTTGCGAAAAATCTAGCGCCTATTCCAGGGCAATTCGAAAAAGATATCGACGCCCTGAATCAGCTTATCAGCCAATTTACTGGCAAAATCGAAGTCCGCTGGGGCGAAGATCAAGTCTTTGTTTCCGGAAAACGTGACTACGTCAAATACACGGATAATTACAAAAGTCGCGCACGAATCGACTTTGAACGCGGTGTGATCCAAGTGGAAACCGTCGCAACTGACGATCCGAAAGATCACCTCAGACAAGCCATTGTCACCACCCTATTAACCCCGCGCGATCCTGCTTCTGTGGATCTTTACTCTGCAGCAAAAGTTCCGCTGACGGGACGCCCATTTCTCGAAGGGCAAGTGGTTGATCACGAAGGTAAAGCCATCACCTGGCAATGGCGCGCCAATCGCTTTGCTGACTATCTTATTGACCGGCGGCTAAAGAAAAAACAGGTCCGTTTTCAAAACATGTATTTTGTCACTATTCCTATGGTGACGGATCACGCCGCACAACGCAGCTATCAATATGCGGATATTGTCCGTCGTGCCTCTGAACGTTATGGCATCTCTGAAAAGCTGATTTATGCCATTATTAAAACCGAGAGTAGCTTTAACCCGTATGCTGTGAGCTGGGCCAACGCCTATGGATTGATGCAAGTGGTCCCGAAAACGGCGGGACGCGATGTATTCAAACTGGTAAAAAAACGTCGTGGCCAGCCCACACCTGAGTACCTTTTTGATCCAGAAAAGAACATTGATATGGGAACCGCCTATTTCTATATTCTCAAAAATCGCTATCTCAAAGCGGTGCGAGACCCACTTTCTTTGCACTACAGTATGATTTCCGCTTATAACGGCGGCACCGGTAATGTGCTACTGACCTTTGATAATAACCGCGAGCGTGCAATGCAAGACCTGAACCGTTTAAAACCTAACCAAGTCTACTGGGCGCTAACCCATCGCCACCCCTCTTCGGAGTCAAGACGCTACTTACAAAAGGTCACACGCTATCAAAAAGACTTCGCGCAACTTCCCCAGTAAACCGCGATAAGGGTCGAATTTTTGCGTGTTTTTATCGCACTTCGCTGTCTTTTTATCCAAACAATGCGATATCCGGACTTTTTTCAAAAAAACAGTTGACGGTGAGACCGAAAATCCGTTTAATAGCGCCCCGTTAGCCCGGATAGCTCAGTCGGTAGAGCAGGGGATTGAAAATCCCCGTGTCGGTGGTTCGATTCCGCCTCCGGGCACCATATAATGAAATAATGGTGTGACACACAGTATTTCGCGATTTGTGTGCCGGCTTAGCTCAGTTGGTAGAGCAACTGACTTGTAATCAGTAGGTCGCCAGTTCGACTCCGGCAGCCGGCACCATTGCCTCGATAGCTCAGTTGGTAGAGCAGGGGATTGAAAATCCCCGTGTCGGTGGTTCGATTCCGCCTCGAGGCACCATTATTCCCCCATAGTTCAGTTGGTAGAACGGCGGACTGTTAATCCGTATGTCACTGGTTCGAGTCCAGTTGGGGGAGCCACTTTTAAAGAAAGCGCTAGTCCGAAGGCTAGCGCTTTTTTGAAGTTTTCATGTTATAACATGTAAAACGCCCGGATAGCTCAGTCGGTAGAGCAGGGGATTGAAAATCCCCGTGTCGGTGGTTCGATTCCGCCTCCGGGCACCATATTAGAAATAGCCCTACTCTCTCGAGTGGGGCTTTTTTTTATGCTTGCACCGACACCCGTGCCGGTGACCTTGCAGGCCGCGATCTATTCCGCCTCCGGGCACCATATTAGAAATAGCCCTACTCTCTCGAGTGGGGCTTTTTTTATGCTTGCACCGACACCCGTGCCGGTGACCTTGCAGGCCGCACCTTGCAGGCCGCGATCTATTCCGCCTCCGGGCACCATATTAGAAATAGCCCTACTCTCTCGAGTGGGGCTTTTTTTATGCTAATCTATGTGCTAATTCTTTCTTCTCATGATTTCTCATCTCATGGAACGAGTGCCGTATCCACATGTCAGCTAGCATCAAACTGTCTACAGACAGACTCCAAGCCGGTATTTATATCAAACTCCCTTTAAAGTGGCGTGAGCACCCTTTTATGCTCAACCGCTTTCAAATCGAGAGTGACGCCCAAGCTAAGCTGATACGCTCTCTACCCACGAGCTTTGTTTATTACTATCCAGATAAAAGTACCGCCGTGCCCTTGCCTGCGCTGGCAGAAAAAAAAGAAAATCCAGATGAAATTGACCCAAACGCGGTCAGCCGAGACAAAGAGGCAATGGAGCGAGAAAAACAACAGCGCATAGAAGAACAGCGTCGCTTTCATGCTCGGATCCAAAAAGTACAGAAACACTATCAGCGTTCAATGGCACAACTACGTGCTATCAATATGAAAGCCTCAAACCGCCCTCAGGCAGCCAACGAGGATGTTCGTATGCTGGTTGATAGTATGATGCTATTTGGCAGTGAATCGAATGTCACCTTGCATCTGATGGATGATCCGACATTGGCGGAAGATATGTATGCGCACTCGCTAAACGTTGCCGTCTTAGCTTTAATGGTGGCACGCAGTCATGGCTATAACAACGATCAGATTCGCTCCCTCATGACAGGCGCGATATTGCATGACATTGGGACCAAAAAAGTCCCCTCTGCGATTGTCCGTAAAAAAGAGCGTTTAACCGACCCTGAAATGAACTACTACCGTCAGCACGTGAACTATGGCGCGGAATTAGTAGCAGAAATGGACGAATGCACGCCCGAAGTAGAGGCTATCATTACTCAACATCATGAATTTGCTGATGGCAGTGGGTTTCCAAAAGGTCTGAATGGTGATGAGATTGAGGAGCCTGCGCAGATTGTTGGCATGGTTAACTTTTTCGATCGCTTATGCCGCCCACAGTTTGGTGCGCCCGCTCGTATGCCCTTTGCGGCTTTGTCTCACTTGTTTAAAGAGAATAAAGCAAAGTTTAATCCGCGTCTGCTAGCGTTATTCGTCAAGATGATGGGCGTCTACCCGCCCGGTACAGTGGTTAAACTCTCTAATGAGGAAGTCGGTATTATTATTTCGGTTAACAGCACCGCACTGCTCAAACCAAATGTGATGATTTATGATCCCGACATTCCGTCGGATCAAGCGACCATTATTGACATGCGTGATAGTGAACTAGAGATAGACACGGCCGTGCCTATCTCTAAACTCCCTGAGGAGGTGAAAGCGTACTTAAAACCAAGGACACGTATTTCGTACTTTATGGATGCAGACAGTTAGTGGTTCGCGGTCTCTGTCTTGTCCGCTTTTTCCGTCGCACGCTGTAAATCGACCATGAAGTTATCAATCAAGCGTGTGGTACCGAGGTAGGCCGCCACCAAAATAACCGCTTGGCGGCTATTATCAGTGATCGTCCCTAGCGAGTCAGCATCGCGGATGTAGAACTCGTCGGGCTGAAGACCCGCAGCACGCAGCTGATCGTGCGCATCCTCAATCAGATCATCCAGATCACGCCGTCCATTACGCATTTGCGCACTCATCCAACGCATCGTTTTTGCAAGCACAGGGGCACGCTGGCGCTCATCCACGGTTAAATTGTTATTGCGAGAGCTCATGGCTAAACCATCGCTTTCACGCACGGTTGGCACACCAATAATATCAATCGGCATCGCCATATCTGTAACCATTTTGCGGATGACAGCAAGCTGCTGGAAATCTTTTTCCCCAAAACACGCTACATTAGGCTGCACGAGGTTGAATAACTTAGTCACCACGGTCGCGACACCACGAAAATGGCCCGGACGAGACGCGCCCTCTAGCATGGATGAGAGTTTTGGTACCTCAACCGCTGTATGTGCCTCAAGGCCGTGAGGATAGAGGGTATCAACGCTTGGCGTAAAGACAAGATCGACACCTTCTTCACGCAACTTGGTTAAGTCATCATCCAAGGTGCGCGGGTAGTTAGCCAGATCGTCAGCGCGATCAAATTGCATGGGATTAACAAATATACTAACCACCACCACATCTCCCTGCTCTCGGGCTTTACGGACTAAGGTTAAGTGGCCTTGATGTAAGTTTCCCATGGTGGGCACAAACGCAATACGCTTGGCCGCTTTTTGCCACTGGCCGACGTGATCGCGCAGTGGCGCAACCTCAGAAATTATCTGCATACTCGGTCTCTCTATTTAAACGTGTGGGCGGGACCGGGAAATTCGCCGCTCGCCACTTCTTGCACGTACTTGGCCACCGCTTCGCGGGCATCACCTGTTTCTGCCAAATAGTTTTTCGAGAATTTGGGCATATAGTTAGCCGATACGCCAAGCATATCGTGCATGACCAAAATCTGACCATCTGTGTCACTGCCGGCTCCAATACCGATGACAGGTACCGAGACGGTGTCGGTAATCCGCTTGGCGAGTGACGCTGGCACGCACTCAAGTAGGATGATTTGTGCACCTGCCTGCTCTAGTGCAACGGCGTCGGCCACCATCTGTTCGGCTTTTTCATCGTCACGCCCTTGCACGCGAAAGCCGCCGAAGATATTCACCGATTGCGGTGTCAGGCCCAGGTGCGCGCAAACCGGTACCGCACGCTCAGTCAACATTTTTACGGTTGGTGCTAACCAGGCACCGCCCTCAATTTTGACCATGTTGGCGCCCGCTTTCATCAATTCAGCGGCATTCGTACACGCCTGCTCGGGGGTTGTACAGCTCATAAATGGCATATCGGCCATTAACAAGCTATTCGGGCTGCCTGCACGCACGCAACGCGTATGATAGGCCAAATCGGCAACGGATACGGATAAGGTATCGCTTTTCCCTTGTAGCACCATACCTAAGGAGTCGCCCACCAGCAAAACAGGGACATCCTGTTGCTCAAACAGCTGAGCAAAGCTCGCATCATAGGCGGTAAGGGATGCAAACTTTTGTCCTTGTTGCTTCCATGTGATCAGATCAGTAATTGTGATTTTTTTCATTGTGTCTCCCAAAGCCTGAAACTGGGGCCCACCGATTAAGCGTGATCGCAGATACGGGTTAAACCGTTACGATCCACGCGCGTCAGGCACGCGGCGAGCGTACTGCCATCCGGCAAGCACAAGTCGGGGGCGATGTCGGCAAGTGGATAAAGCACGAACTCACGTACTTTCATGCCGTAATGTGGCACCGTCAGTCGTGGATGCTCGATAACACGGTCACCATAAAGCAAAATGTCGAGATCTAAGGTTCTTGGGCCCCAACGTTCTGCTTTGCGTTCCCTGCCATAATCAAGCTCAATCGCTTGCGTGGCATCCAATAGTGTCAGAGGGTCAAGGTGGGTGTCCAGCGCAGCTACTGCATTGACATAATCAGGCTGATCCGCTGGCCCCATTGGCCGACTGGTATAAAGAGAAGACACGGCTACCCAAGAACTTTGCGGCAGTGTTTTTAGTGCCGCAATCGCCTGTTGTGCTTTTTTTATCGGCTCACCTAGGTTGCTGCCAATCGCTATATACACTCGGTTCATGCGTCTGAGTTCGACTGCGGTTTGCGCCGACGCGGCGGCCCTTTACGGCGGCGTGATTTAGGGGAGCGCGTGTTGCTAACCTTGTTGATCGCACGCACCATTTTTTGACGCCCTCCCTGATCGGCGCGTTGAAAGTCTCGCCACCACGCACACAATGCTTCCGTGTCATCACCTTCTACCGCACCGCGCATTTCTAGCAAATCAAACGCCGCGCGGAATTTTTTCTCTTCCAACGTTTTGAATGCGCGCGCTCCCGTACGACGGGTCATGCGCATTTGTAATTGCCAGACTTCTCGCACCATCGCGGTAAAACGGCGAGGGATGGCGACGGTTTTCACTTGTTCGTCAACAATATCACTCGCCGCTACCATAAAGGCATCGTAGTAACTTAAACCACTTTCAAACGCCATTTCTTCAGCACGTGTCACCAAGGGATACCAAAGCATCGCCGCAAATAAGAAAGCGGGATTGATGCGCTGCTCGTTAGCAACGCGTTTATCCGTTGAACGTAACACCTGCTCAAGCATTTGTTCAGTTTGACTGGTTTGCGCTTCAGTAAAGTGGGCCGCGACCGCAGGGAAAAGCTGCTGAAATAAGTTGTACTCACGCAGCATTTGGTAGGTTGCAAGTCCCTGCCCCGCTTGCAGCAGCTTTAAGCTTTCTTCAAACATACGTGCCGCGGGAATATCTTGTAATAAGGGCGCCAACTCAACCATCGGTGCCGCGGTTGCATCATTAATGGTCATGTCCAGCTTCACCGCAAAACGCACGGCTCGAAGCATACGTACCGGATCTTCTCGATAGCGCGTTTCTGGGTCCCCGATCAGGCGAACAATGCGATTGTTTAGATCGTCCAGTCCAAGGGCATAATCACGAATAGAGAAGTCAGCAATGTTGTAATACAGTCCATTAATGGTGAAGTCGCGGCGCTGCGCATCTTCATCAATGGTGCCGTAGACATTATCGCGCAGCAGCATACCGTCTTCAGAACGTGCTGTTTGCTTGTCTTTTTTGTCTGGCTCGCTTTTGCCGTGATGACCTCGAAAAGTTGCCACTTCAATCACATCTCGTCCAAACAAAATATGGGCAAGGCGAAAACGGCGGCCAATCAGACGACAATTACGGAATAACTTTCGCACCTCATCCGGTGTGGCATTGGTGGCGATATCAAAGTCTTTAGGTTCGCGATCCAATAGCAGATCGCGCACCCCTCCGCCAACGAGGTACGCTTCATAGCCCGCTTTATGCAGGCGATAGAGCACTTTCAGCGCATTTTCGCTGATACCTTTGCGCGAAATGCCGTGTGCTTTGCGGGGGATAACTTCCAACTTAAGATCCTCAATTGCTCGTGTTTTACCATCACGATTCAGAACCTTACGGCAAAAGCTGGTCACTCGATTAAAGATAGCTCACCTCATATTTGATTGTTCGGGCCATGAAACAGCGGCATATAATATATCAGGGTGGGCCATTTTAGAATGCTGTCGTCACTTCCGTTTGTTTGGGTAAGTGCGTCAACGACCACGTATTGACCGCAAGATTCAGTAATTCAGTAGGCGTTGCCACCTTTTCCTCTGCGACTGCGTGTAAACCAAGAAACCGCATCGCTGCACGTAACGCGGGCAGCGGGGCTTGATTATCAATAGCTGGCGCACGATTTTGTTTCGATAGTTTTTGCCCCTCCGCATTTAATGCCAACGGGAGGTGCAGGTAGTGCGGCAGTCGCGCGCCTAACAGACGATATAATCCAATATGGCGTCCCGTTGGAACAATTAAATCCGCTCCTCGGACAATGTCTGTGACCCCTTGGTCAATATCGTCTAACACGACGGCAAGATTATACGCATAGAGCCCATCTCGGCGCTTAATGATAAAGTCTTCGTTAGCCAATTGCTGATCAAGAGGCAACGAACCATGCAGTCGATCGTTAAACGCTAACACTTCAACCGGACTTTTTAGCCTCACCGCAGCGTGTTCAGCCGCTTTGTTTTTATCTCGGCACCAACCTGGATAGACGCCACCTGCCTGTTTAATTTGACGCCGTGTACACGTGCAATAATACGCGCGCCCTGACGCTAGCCAAGCATCAATTTGCGCCTGATAGTCACCTAGATGCTGGCTTTGATAACGAACCGCACCATCCCAATATAGGCCGTACGCCTCAAGCGTGCGCAGAATCTCACTGGCCGCGCCCGGCTTTTCTCGTGGCGGATCGATATCTTCAATCCGTACCAGCCATCGGCCATGATGGGCACGAGCATCTAAATAAGAGCCCAGCGCAGCCACCAATGAGCCAAAGTGTAAAGGTCCTGATGGCGACGGCGCAAAACGACCGATATAAGCAGCGTGCGATGTCATGATAAACGAATGAACTCGGGTCTCAGCGCCATGGGCGGATAATGAATAGCGCAAATTGTACGGGGATCTTGCATGAACACAAGCGTCTACAAACACAAAAAGGGAGCCGAAGCTCCCTTTTATTTTATGGGGTGATTACTATTTTGTGGGATGATAGCCGCCCGCGATATTTTTGCGCGCGACTCCCTCAGTGATGATTATCCCGCCATTTGCTTTTCTTTCAGCTCAGCGAGTGTTTTACAATCAATACATAGCTCGGCGGTTGGACGCGCTTCTAAGCGACGAACGCCAATCTCGATGCCACATGAGTCGCAAAAGCCAAAATCATCGTCTTCGATACGCTGGAGTGTCTTATCAATTTTCTTGATCAGCTTACGCTCACGATCTCGGTTACGTAACTCTAGGTTAAATTCCTCTTCCTGCGCTGCACGATCGACAGGATCGGGGAAATTTGCCGCCTCATCTTTCATATGATTCATGGTGCGGTCGACTTCTTCCCTGAGCTGATTACGCCATGCATTGAGGATTTTACGGAAATGCTCGAGCTGTGGCTCGCCCATATATTCCTCTCCAGGTTTCTCCTGGTATGGCTCTAATCCAGCTAAGGCCAGGATGCCCAGCGATTTCTTTTCTTTGCTTTCTGGCATTCAGCTTCTCCTAAAAAACCTTGACATGACACGTGTCTGTCAAATGAGGGCGCTATCTATAGCAGAAAGCCTTTAGGGTGGCAATCTTTGATTTACGCCCCGCAACGCCCAATGTGAACATGCTTACACTTTTGTTGTGTGAGCAACAAAAGGTACGGAATTAACCAGATTTAGCTCACTCGCTGACACCTGAGCTTGATAGCAAATGACTTCAACCCCCGAGGCCAGCGCATAATTGAGCAGCTGGTTATAATCCGGGTCGATATGGGGGGCTCCTGTGACTTTTTCAATCCCCGAGTGCAAAACAACAAACAATAAAACCGCGCGGTGTCCTTGTTCGACCATCGCAATCAGCTCACGGAGGTGTTTTTGTCCTCGCGTCGAGACAGCATCAGGGAATGCGCCCCAACCATCACCCTCTAATAAAGTGACACTCTTCACTTCTATATAGCAGTCGGATTTGTCATCGTCACGTAACAGCAAATCAATACGGCTATTTTCGCTGCCATAGCGTACTTCTGTCTGTAATTGTGCATAACCGGCTAGTTCAGGGATACGGTCAGCTTGCACCGCTTCAACGGCCAAGGTATTGGCACGCGTGGTGTTCACGCAAATCCAATCTCCCTGCTGAGTATGATTGAGCTCCCAACTGTGTGGATACTTACGCTTCGGATTATTTGACGTCGAGTACCACACAGTATCTCCGGGCGTTGCACACCCGGTCATTGCGCCAGTATTGGCACAATGGATGGTCAGGCGCTCGCCATTGTCTAAGGTCACATCGGTCAAAAACCGTTTATAACGACGTACTAAGGTTGCCGACGCTAGTGGTGGGGAAAACTGCATCTGCCGTTCCTGCTGATGATTAACAAAGGCTGAATTGATGCAGGCATTGGTATAACGCCCGCCCCTCATTGTCTCGCGGTATCGATTCATCCGACGCGGAGGAAGACGAAGCATATAAGCCAAAGCGTTGACAGGCAAATGTCTGTGTTGGCAAAGGTGGCAGGTGTAAGGCTTGTTGATGCTTAACGCCACGACGCAAGGTAATATGCGGAGTAAACGCATGACTGTCCGCTTTAGCGTGCCAAACAGGTAAGGTTTGTAAGTGATGGGCTAGATCAAACAATTCCGGCGGGGGTTGGTTGAACGTCACACACGCAATTTTCGGCTGCTCCCATACTTCAACACCTGAGGTAGTGAGAGAAAACGCAGGCAGAGCCAGGTTACTTGCCGCGGTTTGGAGCGCAGGGAGCTTAGTATCAGGGACCTCACCCAAAAACGCCAAGGTGAGATGTAAGTTCTGATCGGGCACCGCGCGCGCCTCACCACAAAGATGATGGTTGTAGCGAACAAGTTGCTCCCAAGCGGCTTGATTGGTTTTCTCGTCCAAACCTAATGCGAAAAATAGTCGCATGGGCTCTCCTTTTACACTCAGTCCGTTAAAATAGCGGCTTTGATTCTGACACAAAGGGCAAATTCTTGTCTCAGCTTCCGATTGATACCGTGATTCCTGACCTTATCGCCGGGCTATCAACGCATCCACAGATCATCGTCTCCGCGCCACCGGGGGCCGGGAAGTCAACACGCTTGCCACTCGCGCTGCTTGAGCAGACAACGCGAGAGGGAAAAATCGTGTTGCTGGAGCCGCGTCGGCTTGCGGCGCGCAATATTGCCCGCTTCCTCGCCCATCATTTGAATGAGCCTATCGGCCAAACGGTCGGGTTAAGAATGCGTGGCGAGACAAAAGTCAGTGCTAACACACGATTAGAAGTCGTGACCGAGGGGGTGATGACCCGCTTACTGCAAACTGACCCCATGCTCGACGGTGTGAACCTGATTTTATTCGACGAGTTTCACGAACGCAGTTTACATGCTGATCTTGCCCTCGCATTAAGCTTAGATTGCCAAGCAGGATTACGTGACGATCTGCGCTTGGTCGTCATGTCCGCCACCTTAGATAATCAAGCCTTATGTCAGTATTTGCCCAACGCACTCACACTCGCCACTGAGGGGCGCAGTTTCCCGATTCATTATCAGTATCACCCGCTTTCACGGCACACATCGTGGGCAAGTGCTGTTGCCAGTGCGAGCTTGGATTTTATGGCTCAGCACAGCGGCTCGGCACTGCTTTTTCTTCCCGGTATGGGCGCAATTCGACAGGTTCATGACGCCATTAAAGGGCGCCTTCCTAGTGACATAGATCTCCACTTACTCCACGGCAGCCTTGATATTTCAGCCCAGCAAGCGGCTATTTATCCCGCACCGGCTGGCATGCGCAAGTTAGTACTCACCACCAACATTGCTGAGACCAGCTTAACCATTGAAGGGATCCAGCTGGTGATCGATGCGGGGCTTGAGCGCATGATCATGCATCAGGCGCAAACAGGCCTTGATAAGCTGGTGACAAGACAAGTCACGCGCAGTGCTGCGATCCAACGAGCGGGCCGCGCAGGTCGCCTCGCACATGGACACTGCTTACGGCTTTATAGTGAAGAGCAATTTCAGCGCTTACCAGTTGCACCGACTGCGCCTATTTTGCGTGAAGATTTAACCGATCTTGCCCTCAATGTGATCCAGTGGGGCTGCGGAGTCAAAGATTTACATTGGCTTGACGTACCGCCCACCAAACATTGGCAAGCCGCCTTTCTAAGACTGACACAATTAGGGCTGATTGATGCACGCCACGGATTAACCACCTTGGGGCAACGCGCAAGCCACTTGGCAGCCAGCCCTCGTACTGCCGCCATGTTGGCACGCGTTGAAAAAGCCGATACCTCGACGCTATCCACCGCGTGCTGGCTGGCGGCGTGGGCCGAAAAACCCATGACCTCGGGGGCCTCACTGGCACTTATCGACCAATTGCGCGTAGCGATGTCCTACAAAGACTATCAGCACCGCGCACAGTCACTAGCCCGTAGTGTTGGCATTGCCTTGCAACCTCAGTTCGATGATACCCTGCTGCCGCTACTGGCCGCTAACATTTGGCCAGATAGAATCGCACTGGCACGCGGAAAATCGGGCCGCTTTATGATGGCCAATGGCCACGGCGTCATCTTGGACAGCCAAGACCCACTCAGCCGTGCCGACGCCATCGTCATCTGTGATGTAATGGCCGGTGATCAAGGGGACTGTCGGGCCTATAGTGCGATTGCTCTCTCACTGACTGCGCTTCAAAATGCGCGTCCCGATTTATTTAGCCATCGCGATGTGGTCGCATGGGATGATAAACGTGGCACACTGAAAGCAGAAAAGCAGCAATGTTTGGGCGAATTAGTCCTCGCTTGCGAACCGCTCGACACGCTGAGTGCCGAGCAGCAAACGCAAGGGCTATTGGATGCCGTTCGCCAAAAAGGCATAGATGCATTGAATTGGCAAAGCGCCAGCCAGTCCTTATTGATACGTGCACGCTGCGCCCAAGCATGGGGATTGGATATTGCGCTGCCGTCACTCAGCGATGCAGACTTACTCGCTTCGCTCGATACCTGGCTGGCCCCTTTTATTCATGACATGTCACGCTGGCAAGCGCTCCAGCAATTGGATCTCAAACCCGTATTGGAAGCCTGGTTCGGCTTTGCGGTGACCAAGCAATTAAATGCGGCACTGCCCACACATATAACAGTGCCAACCGGGTCGCGTTATCCACTGCGTTATACCCCGGACAGTGCACCGGTACTGGCCGTGAAAATGCAAGAAATGTATGGACAGGCACAAACTCCAATGCTCGCCAACGGCCACGTTGCCGTGCAAGTTGAGCTGCTCTCACCCGCCGGACGTCCATTACAAATTACCCAAGATCTCGCCGGCTTTTGGCAAGGGAGTTATAAAGAGGTGCAAAAGGAAATGAAAGGGCGCTACCCTAAGCACCTTTGGCCGGATGATCCGGCTAACCATGCGCCAACTCGTCAAACCAAACGCCGTTTTAACCAGAGTTAATCGATTGTATGGCCGATAAAAAAACACGTTCACACGCGAGCAATAAAAAACGTTCATCACCGAAGCGTCAGCCGAACAAAGCCGCCGCCAAACCGAGCTGGAGCAAACGCTTGTTAAGCCTCGGATTGAAGTGCAGCCTGGTGGGAATCGCCGCCGTTGTCATGCTCGGTATTTATCTGGATGGTAAGATACAAGACCGTTTTAGTAGCGGCCAAATTTGGCAGCTTCCGGGCGTGGTATATGGCCGAGTGATTAACCTCTCACCAGGTAGCGATGTATCACTCCTTCAACTGCGTCAGCAATTGGATGCGCTGAATTACCAAAAAGTACGCACGCCGAAGCGTCCTGGTGAGTATTCGGCCTCACAAACACGGCTTGAAATCATTCGTCGTCCGTTTGATTTTGAAGATGGCCCGGCGCCCGCACGACATGCGATGCTGAGCTTTGGCGATAATCAAGTCAACCAGATTACTGACGTTAGCGCCAACCAACCGCTAGGGCTTTTACGCATCGAGCCGAAATTACTGGGCATGATGGAGTCTGGCATCAATGAGCAACGCCTATTTTTACCCCGAGAGCGTTTCCCAGAGTTTTTAGTCGAGGCGTTACTCACCACAGAAGATCGAGATTTTTATCACCATGAAGGCGTTTCACCCTCGGGGATCTTACGCGCACTCGTGGCTAATATTCGCGCCGGTCGTACCGTACAAGGCGGCTCTACCTTAACGCAACAGCTGGCTAAAAACCTCTTTCTCACCCGCGATCGCACCTTGTGGCGAAAAGCACAAGAAGCCTACATGGCATTGATCCTCGATTTTCGCTACAGCAAGGATAAACTGTTAGAAGCCTACTTTAACGAAGTCTATCTGGGACAAAATCGCGGCGAACCCGTACATGGTTTTCCGTTAGGCGCGCGACTCTATTTTGGACGTCCGATTAGCGAGTTACGGGTAGACCAACTGGCGCTGCTCGTGGGGATGGTAAAAGGGCCTTCCTACTACAACCCGTTCCGCCACCCTGAACGCGCGAAAAGTCGTCGCGATCTGGTGCTACGACTGATGCTAGAGCAAAATCGACTGTCAAGCGCCGATTACCAAGCGGCAGCCAGCCGTCCGCTTGATATTCAAAAAACGCCTACCCTATCGCGTCCTCAACCGGCTTACTTTGATCAACTCAAAGAAGAAATCCGTCATAAAGTCGGTGATAAATATGCCGCTGGCGCTGGGTTACGTATTTTCACCACCCTTGATCCTGTGTCACAACAAGCGATTGAGCGGGCGGTGACCGAAAAGGTGAAGGCGCTTACACATCGCGCAGGAAATCAACTAGAAGCCGCCGCCGTGATCGCAGACAGACGAAGTGGCGAGGTCCGTGCCATGGTGGGTGGCGCTCGCCCGGGCTTTGCAGGCTTTAACCGTGCCTTAAATGCGAAACGCGCTATCGGTTCACTCGCCAAACCTGCGGTTTATTTGACTGCATTAAATCAGCCTGAACGCTTTCAGCTCACCAGTAATATTGACGATAAGCCCATTCGTTTAGAAGGCAGTCAAGGGAGCAGTTGGCAACCTCGCAATTATGATCGCCAATACCGCGGCACCGTGTCGTTACTGACCGCCTTGGCAAAATCCTATAACGTGCCAACGGTCAACCTCGGCATGCAACTGGGGTTAGAAAATGTGGTTAACACCTTTGGTCAATTGGGGGCAAAAACTGACACCATTCCACGCGTTCCCTCTCTGCTTCTGGGGGCATTTAGCATGAGTCCATTTGAGGTCACTCAAGTCTACCAAACACTGGGCAATGCAGGGCAAAGGGCCCCATTAACGGCTCTGAGGGCCGTTACTACCAAAGAAGGTCAAGGATTGTATCAAAACTGGCCCAAAGCGGAACGTGTTGTGCCTGAGCAAGCCGGTTGGCTGACCTTGTATGCGATGAAGCAAGTGGTGAAACAGGGAACAGGGCGTTTCTTGCAGCAACGTCATCGCCATGCAGCACTCGCAGGCAAAACGGGGACAACAGATGATAACCGTGATAGCTGGTTCGTCGGTATCGACGACAAAGAAGTCACCACGGTGTGGTTGGGCCGCGATGATAATCAATCGACAGGGCTCACCGGGGCCTCTGGTGCTTTACGTGTTTATGATGATTATTTAAATCGTCGAGGCGCGACACCCTTGGCACTCCCTTGGCCTGCCGACATCACCACCGTGGCGGTCAGCCAACAAGGTAGCCAATACGCGCTAAATTGTCGCGGTGAGACGTCGCTCCCCGTATGGGACATAAACGGCCAGTTTGCCAAGCGATGTCGCCAGCCGGATCCCGTCGGTTGGCTTAAAGGTTTATTTAATTGACACCTTGTCCACTCGATACGCGTTTGTATACCAAACAGCGAGCAAAAAAACGCCCCAGCCATACTGACTGGGGCGGTGTGGTATTTAGCTACGCAAGCCGGTGCCTTTAGAAATCAAGCGCCAAGCCAGCGCGTATAAGCCGATAATAAACAGTAACAGCACCCCAAATGATGTCATGATCCCCACATCGGATACCCCTAAAAAGCCATAGCGAAACGCGTTAACCATATACACGATAGGGTTCAGTTTAGACACCCCTTGCCAAAACTCAGGCAACAGCGACAGCGAATAAAACACACCACCGAGATACGTTAGCGGGGTCAGTATAAAGGTCGGGATCAGGCTGATATCGTCAAACGTTTTGGCAAAAATGGCGTTAATCAGGCCTCCTAACGCAAACACGGCAGAGGTCAGCGTCACCGTGGTGACCACGATAAATGGATGCGCGATTTGCAAATCCACGAAGAACAAGGACGTCATTGTCACTAAAGCCCCCACCGCTAAGCCACGGCACATGCCTCCACCAATATAACCGGCAATAATCACATAGTTAGGGATAGGCGCGACTAACAGCTCCTCGATATTATGCTGAAACTTGGCACTAAAAAAGGAAGACGCCACATTGGAGTAGGAGTTAGTAATCACTGACATCATGATTAAGCCAGGAACGATATACTCCATGTAACTGAAACCTTCCATCTGGCCGATACGCGACCCAATCAAATTACCGAAAATGACAAAGTACAAGCTCATGGTAATCGCGGGCGGGACCAAGGTTTGCACCCAGATCCGAGTAAAACGCGCCACTTCTTTATAAATGAGGGTACGAAATGCAATCCAATACAAGGCATTCATGCGTGCTCCTCCCCATTTTTCTGAATTAAGGTGACAAACAACTCTTCTAAACGGTTGGCCTTATTACGCATGGATAATACTTGCACTCCCTGTTGTGACAACTGCTCAAAGACCGGGGTTAATCCCATTGACTTGCTGACTTCCACCTCCAAGGTATTGGTGTCAGTGGTCTGCCAGTTCACGCCCTCAAGCGCATTGAGCTGATGCCCAGGTTGGAGGTCGAGAATAAAAGTCTCAGCATCTAACTTCGATAACAGCGCCTTCATCGAGGTATCTTCGACCAGCTGCCCCCGATTGATAATGCCAATATTACGGCACAGGGTTTCGGCTTCTTCCAGATAATGGGTGGTGAGAATAATAGTGATCCCTTGACGATTAATCTGGCTTAAAAAGTCCCACATAGAACGGCGCAGCTCAATATCGACGCCTGCGGTTGGCTCGTCCAGGATCAGCAAACGCGGCTCGTGCATCAAGGCACGGGCTATCATCAACCGCCGTTTCATTCCACCCGATAAATTACGCGCGGGCTCATGGCGCTTGTCCCACAAATCCAGTTGTGAGAGATATTTCTTCGCACGCTCTTTAGCTTGCGCTCGCGGCACCCCATAGTAGCCAGCTTGGTTCACCACAATCTGCTGCACTTTCTCAAACTGATTAAAGTTGAACTCTTGTGGCACCAGACCAATTTGCTTTTTCGCCTCCACCTTTTGGGTGTCTAAGTCATAGCCAAAAATACTGACCTGCCCTTGGGTTTTATTGACCAGCGAACTCAGTATGCCAATAGTCGTGGATTTCCCCGCGCCATTTGGCCCGAGTAGCGCATAAAAATCGCCCTCCTCGACCGAGAGCGATACGCCTTTCAATGCCTTCACATTGGACCCGTACGTTTTGACGAGATCCTTGATTTCAATTGCTTTCATAAGCTCCCGTTAAGATAAAATCAGCATCATGCTGTCTGACGCATCAATGTTGCTATGGTAACCGGTATTGGTCTGAGAAACACCGCCACAAAAAAAGGGTTAATCGCACCGAGGGCGGCGATTAACCACGATCCATGCTATCGCGACTTTGCCTTTTGGAAATAAATACGCGTTGAGAATAAATACGCTTTGGCAGTCAATACGCTTACGCAGGCATGACTTCGACTAATCGATTGGCCGCTTCGAGTGCAGGCTTACGCGAAGTGAAGATGTGCGCGTCACGCACCCAATCGCCAATATGCAGGCGCTGAAGTTGCTCTCGCGTTTCATCATGCGGGCAAAGTAAAAATACCGTGCAATTCGCTTCACGCGCATCTTTGATTGCGTTTTCCAATGCCAGCCCTACCGTCATGTCCAGCATAGGCACATCACTTAAGTCGAGGATCATCACCCGAAACTCATTGATATGAGCGTGCTGACGGGCAATGGCCTTTGAGACACTGAAAATCATCGGGCCAGACAAGTAGAAAAAGAGTACGTGGCCATTACTGGCATCTAAAAGCGCACGCTCTTCATCATTTAACGGCACCTCATCGTCTTCCGCATCACTGATGGCCCGTACCTGTTTTGCCTGCTCGCGACTTAATCGCTCGATCACCAGTAAGTTAGCAATAAAGACACCCAGGCCCACCGCGACAATCAGATCAACAAATACAGTCAACGCCATCACACCGTACATGATACCGGTTTGCTGCAAGCTGATTTTGTGCGCGCGATGTAGAAAGCTCCAATCGAGAATATTAAAACCGACATAAAGCGCAATACCGGCAAGCACAGCCATTGGGATCGGCGCCGTTAATGCCCCCGCCACTAACACGACTGCGGCTAAAATAGCGGCACGTAATATCCCCGATAACGGTGAACGCGCCCCGACTTGTACATTGACCACAGTGCCCATGGTAGCACCGGCCCCCGGCAGTGCGCCAAACAGGCCTGCAATCATATTGGCGACGCCCTGGCCGCGCAATTCACGGTCGGAATTATGTTCTTGGCGAGTCAGCGAGTCGGCAATCACTGCGGTCAGTAAGGTGTCTATGCATCCTAACGTCCCCAGCACCAAGGCATCAATGACCATGGTGGTAAAATGCTCGGCGGTGATATGAGGCACTACCAGCGAGGGTAAACCGGTCGGGATCTCACCAATACGGCGGATGCTCTCGGCATCAAAAAGCAGTACCGACACCAAGGTAATACTGACTAAGGCGACAAGCTGAGCCGGGATAAAACGACGATATTTGGCCGGAAAGTAAAACAAAATACCCAAGGTGAGCGCACCAAGAAAAACTTCTTTAATATCGGCATTGATCACTAAATCCGGTATCGCTGTCAGGGTGCCTAAGACGCCGCCGGACGGTGCCGCTTGCCCTAATAATGGCGCGAGTTGGAGCAAAATCAAGATCACGCCAATCCCCGACATAAAACCGGACACCACGCTATACGGCATTAAGGTTACGTATTTGCCCAGCCGCAAACTGCCAATCAGCACTTGAAACGCGCCCGCCATCATCACCACAGTAAAGCCCATGGCAAGGCCATCTTCGGGATAACGCGACATCATGGCGGTGAGTACCGCGGTCATAATGACTGTCATCGGCCCCGTAGGCTCTGATATCAGCGTCGAAGAGCCACCAAATAGCGACGCGAACAGCCCCACCAAAATCGCTCCCCATAACCCGGCCTCAGCGCCAGCACCGGAGGCAACACCAAAGGCGAGCGCCAGTGGTAATGAGATAATCGCGGTGGTCACCCCGCCGAATAAATCCCCCTTTAATGACAACTGCGCAAATCGTCCTTTATCAAACACGCACTACCTCGACTACCGTTAAGATTATGATAGAGCGAACAGTATACGAATTTTCTCGTATTAACCTATCCGAGCAGTGGTTGAAAGCGTCACAGCGTGATCCGCTGGACGCGACCGATGTAAAAAAATGTGAATATTGATCTCAGTATATTTCACACCTCAAGAGTGCGGTATAGTGACGATTGATAACTTTGCCAACAGACTGAGTGAGCATGGCCCAGATAAAAGCGTTATTTGCCAACAATAAAGCCTGGTCAAAAGACATTCGTGATACGGATCCCCAGTTTTTTGCCGACCTAGCGAAAGAGCAGCATCCGGAATATTTGTGGATTGGTTGTGCCGATAGCCGTGTGCCTGCTGAGCGACTAACAGGATTAGACTCTGGCGAGCTGTTTGTGCATCGCAATGTCGCCAACCAAGTGATCCACACGGATTTAAACTGCTTGTCGGTAGTGCAATATGCCGTTGATGTGCTGCAAATCAAGCATATTATTGTCTGTGGTCATTACGGATGTGGCGGGGTGCATGCCGCGATTGAAAATCCCGAGCTGGGTCTTATCAATAATTGGCTATTACATATTCGCGACCTTTACCTTAAGCATAAAAGCTATCTGAGCCAATTGCCGCCCCAAGCGCGTGGTAATCGTTTATGTGAAATCAATGTCGCTGAGCAGGTTTATCATTTAGGCAACTCCACCATTTTACGCGCCGCCTGGGAACGAGGCCAAGATGTCAATATCCATGGCTGGTTTTACGACACTACTGACGGGATCTTACGCGATCTCGGTATGACAGCGAACAGCCGTGAATCGTTAGAGATACACTATCAAGCGGCGATGAGCCATTTGGTCCCCGGCGCGGCCACACATCCTCTCTATGAAAATTAACACAATGCTGACGCTATAATGCTTGTGCGCGGTGATGAATCGTCGTACAACACGACCATGACTCCGATCACACCTTCATCCCACGCTACGCATCGCTCTCCGCTACTCTTGTGGCTGATGGCGAGCCTGATGCTGTTTGCGGTGATCGCTAATGCCGTGGCGAAATCTCATGTTTCACCGTGGCAGCCAAATCAGCAAATTCATACGCTACAACACACACCGGCCCTACTGTCGACCGCAAGAGCCAGCGTTGCACTGCCAGCCCCTTTATTGGATGACGATCCCCAACCGCCACATTTAGCCACCCTTTTTCCTCCCACGCACGTTAGCCTTGCTTGGCACCTCATCGCCTTTTTGTGCGTGCTTGGGGTGTATCTCTCCCGCCAATATCTTGCATTTTCGTTCCCCCGCCTCGGAGGCTGGCGAGAACACAATCTGCAATATCGCTTTATTCATTCGCGTTAATCGTTCGCTTTCCTGAAGGCCTGTGCGCCTTAATCCCCCAGTAGCGACATCGAGTTCACACTCGATGTGAGGTTTGCTGTGCACGATGCACAGCCAAGGAGAAAAAATGAATAAAGCAACTCCCGTTAATCGGTATGCGTTGTGGCACTATGCTGTATTGGTGCTGATGCTAATCGTACTCACCATGCAGGCATTACCGAGCTTTTTTGGCGATCATCCTGTAGTGAGCGTGTCTCATCACTCTCACCACGCGCTGCAAGGCTGGCTAAACGCCCATTCAGAGGCCGTCAGTGAGGTACGTTATGACTCGCAAGGGAATGTCACCTTAATCACGCCCGATATTAGCCAGCAACAGAACGTACAACAGCAATTAAAAGGCGCCCTAGGTGCCGATGCGGAGATCACTCTCGATTATTTATCCGCAGCGCCCGCGTGGCTATCCCGCCTAGGCGCCGAGCCGGTTAAGCTAGGGCTAGATCTGCGCGGTGGCGTCCAATTATTACTGTGGGTCGACACCGACCAAGCACTGACCCATCAAGCAGACGCCTTGCTCCAAAGCCTCAACCTTTGGTTAGACAGTCAGCGCTTGCCGCCGACCGCGAGCCTCAACCAGCAGGATAAAACCACGGTGCAATTGCCGATGTTAAATGCCGCTGTTCGTACCAAAGTGAGCGGTTGGTTTACTGAGCATTATCCGCAATGGCGCTTTAGCAGTGCCACCCATCGCTGGCAAATGACAGACACCGAGCGTGAGGCCATGCGTCATCAAGCCGTACGTCAGAATATCGATATTCTGCGCAAGCGTATCGACGCGTTAGGCGTGGCCGAAGCCAGTGTGCAGCGTCAAGGCAAAGACTATATTCGTATCGAACTACCTGGCGTGCATGATCCTAAGCAAGCCAAAAGCGTGATTGGTGCCACCGCCTCACTCGCATTCTATGCCCTCGATCCTACCAGCCCTAAACCACTATACGATGCGCAGCACAATGCCGTCCCGCTCGCGCGCCACGCCATTTTAGGCGGTGAACATATTATTGATGCGCGCACCAGTGTCGATGAAATGCGCCGTCCTCAAGTCGACATTCGCCTGGATAAACAAGGTGGCGAGACCATGCTCGCGTTTACTCGTCGGCACTTGGGCGATCCAATGGCGACCGTTTATCGCGAGTACCAAACCAATGCGCAGGGCGATCTGGTGGCTCACGAGCGCGTGATCAACGTAGCGACCATCCAAAGTGCGCTCAGTGATCGCTTTCGGATCACGGGGCTATCGAGCCCAGAAGAAGCGCGTAACCTCTCGATGCTATTGCGTGCCGGCGCATTAACCGCCCCCATTAAAATCGTCGAAGAGCGCGCCATTGGTCCCACCTTAGGTGCTGAGAATATTAAAGCAGGCTTTTCCGCACTGGCTGTCGGCATGATCGGCATGGCTATCTTTATGGTGCTTTGGTATCGCCGTTTTGGCTGGGTGGCGATTGTGTCGCTTACTGCCAACCTCATGATGCAAGTCGGTCTTCTCGCGCTACTGCCCGGTGCTGTGCTGACGTTGCCAGGCATCGCGGGCCTTGTACTCACGGTAGGCATGGCGGTCGATACCAATGTGCTTATTTTTGAGCGTATTCGCGATCGCTTGCGAGCGGGCGCAAGCCTAGCCAATGCCATTGATACCGGCTATCGCGCGGCGTTTAGCACAATTTTTGACGCCAATATCACCACCTTGATTTCTGCGGCCTGTTTGTACGCCGTCGGCTCTGGCCCCTTACAAGGGTTTGCCACCACTCTTATTCTGGGGCTGTGCGCCAGCATGATAACCGGCATTATTGGCACCCGAGCCATCATCAATCCGATTTGGGGGCGTGATCGCCGCCGCGCGGTGACCATTTAAGGAATGAATACCATGAACTTAACCCAAGCCCGCTATACCAGCTTCGCTCTCTCCGCGCTGCTAATAACCATGAGCATCTGGGCGATTACTTATTATGGCCTGAACCTAGGCATCGACTTTACCGGCGGTATCGTGATTGACTTCGCGCTACCAAGCTTGGCTGGCAGTGATACGCTGATCCCAGCCCTGCACAGTCAGTTTGGCGATCTGGCCACGCTCAAGGCAAGTACCACGCAGGGACAGTGGCAGTTAGTGTTGCCCCACTCCTCTCAATGGCAAGATCCTCAACAGGTGATGGTACAAATCAGTACTGCGTTATCGATGCCAGTGAGTTTGATTCAAGCTGACGTAGTCGGCCCTCAGGTCGGTCAGGTCCTGTTTGAACAAGGTGGCTTAGCCCTACTGGTTGCCTCGTTGGCGATCATGCTTTATTTGGCGATTCGCTTTGAGTGGCGACTCGCCCTAGCAGCCATAGGCGCGCTGGTACACGATGTCACCCTCACCTTGGGGCTACTCGCCATTCTCGCCGTGCCCATGGATCTCAATGTGATTGCCGGGTTGCTAGCTGTAATCGGTTACTCGCTCAATGACTCGATTGTGATCGGTGACCGGCTGCGCGATGTCCTAAGGGCCAAACCGAGCCAATGTGTTTATATCAGCACCAATATTGCGGTCTGCGAGACCTTCTCGCGTACCTTGATCACTGCCGGGACGACGCTGTTTACCATCGGATGCTTGTTGATACTGGGTGGCGATGCGCTATATGGCTTTGCCCTAACGCTGTTTGTGGGGGTGCTCACTGGAACTTGGTCATCGGTCGCCGTCGCATCTTGCCTACAATAAATACTGGGGCTATCGGCTTCGCATTATCAGCGTGCGCCAGAGCATGAGGGGACGTGCTAACCCACCGAACCCGCTATGTTTCCTACAAAAGTCGCTACAAAAAAACCGAGCAAGCGCTCGGTTTTTTCATTTATCGTAATAACCACCGGCCACTCTGTGATGACAGGCGTTACGCGTCGCTGCGGAGATTAATCCAATGGGATCACTTTACCGATATACGGCAAATGGCGATATTTCTGAGCGTAATCAATCCCAACCCCGACAACAAATTCATCCGGGATGGTAAAGCCAAGCCAATCGACTGTCACATTCACTTCGCGGCGCTCGGGTTTATCGAGCAGGGTACAAATACGTACCGAGTTTGGCTCACGCAGCGATAAGATTTCGCAGACTTTACTGAGCGTGTTGCCAGTATCAATGATATCTTCAACCAAAAGAATGTCTTTTCCTTTGATGTCGTCATCCAAATCTTTAAGAATGCGCACGTCACGCGTGCTTTCCATGCTATTGCCATAGCTTGATGCGGTCATAAAGTCGACCGAATGTGGCAAGTCAATCGCGCGACATAAATCAGCCATAAAGACGAACGAGCCGCGCAGCAACCCGACCAAAACAAGGTCGTTTGAGTCTTTATAATGCTCATTGATCTCGGCGCCCAGGGCTTTTACTCGCGCCTGTACGTCCTGTTCTGAAATCATCACTTCAACGGTGTGTTTCATATCTGCCCCGATGGTTTGTCCCCACGATCGCGGGGGTCACTAACAAAGGTGGCATAGTCTAGCACTAAATCGATTGCGGATCCCAGTCACGCCGGTTGTCAGCCATTTGCACCCGCACACTAGTTAACTATCACACTGATTGATAAGAAAAAATAATCCATGCCTGTCTTTTTAATAATGAATGACTTTTTTTGCAGACAAAATTACCGTTTTACGGCCCAGATCAGCTTTACGCCCGTTGTCAGACGATAAATAGCTGGTATAAACTCAATATCGCTAATAAGAAAATTGTTAGCACAAACAATAATTAATTTGTACAAACCAAAAATAAGTTGGCAGGTTTTAGGATGGCTCAATCAAATGAAAGAACAAGGACGCGACTGTCGCCGGAAAGACGTAAAGAGCAGTTATTAACTTGTGGTTTAGATGTTTTTGCGAAACGCGGTATTGGCCGCGCTGGGCACGCGGATATCGCAGACATGGCGGACGTTTCCGTCGCGACCGTCTTTAACTACTTTCCCACGCGCGAAGACCTTGTGGAAGAAATCCTTGCACAAACCGAAAAGCACTTTATTGCGTTGATTAATGAGTGTACCGAGCAAGATCAATCGATGCGCGGCGCATTAAACTGTATCACATCACAGATAATTGATACCGCACTCGCCGATAAAGCGTGGATGAAAGTCTGGTTTGAGTGGAGTACGTCGATTCGCGAGGATATTTGGCCACGTTTTGTCAAAGGCAGTCGAGATGCGGTTGATCAGTTCGAGAACGTATTTAAACGTGGCATCGAAAAAGGCGAAATGACAGATCGCCATCAACCCAGAGAGCTCGCCAGCATGCTAGCAGGGGTCTGCTATGTGCTATTTTTACAAGCCCACCAACAGCCCGATAAAGCGGCGCTTAATGCCATGGCCCAGCATTACATTGATGTATTATGCCAGCATGGCTAAACGCCATGGCACGATAGAAAGCCAACGTCACGTTGGCTTTTTAATGCGTCATCCATGCGCGTTAGGGATCGATAAAACTCGGTCCATCATTGAACAAAACGGGCTCATGAGAACGAATATTTAAACGCACTTTTTCTCCGACCGACAGCGGCTCTCGAGCGTGAACCGACAACTTCTGCCCATAAATATCAATGGTGTAGCGGCTGCTATCTCCCATAAACTGCTGTGACAAGACCTGTCCCTCGCCCTGATCGTCTGCCCGAATACTTAAAAATTGTGGCCGGAGTAACCACCAATGCGGGCCGGGATGACAATGTACAGGACGCGGCCAAGGGCCAAGTGGCGTCTGCATTTGCTCTTGCTCAGACACGGTTACAGGAACATAAGACCCTTGACCAAGAAAATCTGCCACAAAGCGGCTTGCAGGCTGATAATAGACCTCTGTGGTATCACCGAACTGTTCTATAAGGCCTTGATTCATTACGGCCAATTTATCGGCAAAGGCAAAGGCTTCTTCGCGACTGTGAGTCACCAAAATCGCTGTCACACCCTGTGATTTAAAAATACGCCGGATCTCTTCAATCAAGTCGTGGCGTACCTGGGTGTCAATGTTAGAAAAAGGCTCGTCCAGTAATAATAGATCGGGTTCATAGGCAAGCGCACGGGCAATCGCTACCCGTTGCTGTTGACCACCGGATAATTGATGCGGATAACGATCCCCAAGGTCAGTTAAATGGACCAATTTAAGCATGTCAGCCACTTTGCCCGCTCGCGCTTGAGCGGCCAACTGTGAAAGTCCAAACCCGATATTCTCTGCAACGGTTAGGTGCGGAAAAAGCGCATAATCTTGAAAGATCATACCGATATTACGCTGCTCAGGTGGCACAGAGTAATGCTCATTATCCATGACTTTACAGCCAATCGATAGCGTCCCTGCCGATAGCGGCATTAAACCTGCCATTGCTTTTAACAAGGTGGTTTTTCCGCAGCCACTGGCGCCGAGTAGGCAAACAATCTCTCCAGGAGCCACTTGCAGCGATAAATCTTTTAAGACAGGCGTGCCATTATAGCTGCAGGTCAGGTTTTTAATCGACAAGGCGCACTTCATTGATATTTCTGCTCCAATGACCGGTTAATCAAGATAAGCGGAATTAAGCCAACCACTACCAGTAAAATTGCCGGTAATGCGGCGTACTCTAAGTGTTCATCAGAGGTAAAGTTGTACACATAGGTGGCCAGTGTTTCAAAGTTAAATGGACGCAGTAAAATAGCCGCATTAAGCTCTTTCATCGACTCAATAAACACCAGCAACATCGCAATAAGCGTACCACGACGAATTAAAGGCAGGTGCACGCGGCGAATGACCCCCGTGGTGGTGCAGCCCATGGTTCGCGCCGCCATATCGAGCGAAGGGGGGATTTTGGCCATGCTTGATTCGATACTACCAATGGCAACGGCACTAAAGCGCACTACAAATGCTGCCAGCAAGGCGATCATGGTCCCTGACAGTACCAGCCCTGGCCGACCCCATTCGTAGGCGGTGGCAACATCATTAATGACATGATCACCGCGCGTAAGCACCAACATTACCCCGATAGCGAGCACGGTGCCGGGTACCGCATAGCCCATAGATGCCAGACGCATTGGCGCAACACTCATGCCATCACCACGTAAGCGACGATAGACATTCACCGTCCACGCAATAGCCACCGCAATAACAGCTGCCAACGTCGAGGTATAAAAGCTGTTATAGCTAAACGCGGCGAAATCACTGATGGCATTTTTTTCATAGTAGTGCCATGCGTACATTACCAACTGTAAAAGCGGTAAGATAAAAGCCAATGATAATAGGCTCCAGCACCAGACTACTACGCCTACTTTACGCCAGCCTCGCAAAGGCGTTTTCTCGATTGCGTCACTGCTTGAGCTTGGACTAAATTGGGCTTGTTTACGTCGTCCATAACGCTCGGCACTGATTAAAAGAAAAATCGCCATCAGCATTATCGAGGATATTTTAGCTGCTGCCGTTAAGCTTGAATAACTCAACCAAGTATCATAGACCGCCGTGGTCAGTGTGCTAACGGCAAAATAATTGACCGTACCAAAGTCGCCCAACGCCTCCATCGCCACCAGCGACGCGCCAACGGCAATAGCGGGCCGGGCTAGCGGCAAAGAAATTCGGCGAAAACTCTGAAGTGGCGAGCAACCCAACAGGCGGGCAGAATGGGTCAAGGTCACACTTTGCTCCATAAAAGCAGCGCGTGTTAATAAGTAAATATAAGGGTACAGCACCAGCGCTAAGACAAAGCAAGCCCCCGTTAGCGTGCGCATATCGGGGAACCAATAATCGGTCACGCTTTGCCATTCAAAGGCATACCGTAAAGCGCGCTGCAACGGCCCAGCATAATCAAACCAGTCCGTATAGATATAACCGATAATATACCCGGGCATCGCCAGCGGTAGGACCATCGCCCATTGCAATTGTCGGCTGCCAGGGACCTGATACATCGCCAGCATCCACGCTGTCGGGACACCCAGTATCATCGCAATCGCGACCACACCAACCACTAACAGACTGGTATTTAGGGTATAGGTAGGGAGCACGGTCTGGAACAGGTGAGGAAAAATATCACCTGTATCACCAACCGCGGTGTAAAAGATCGCTAAGATCGGCAAAACCAGCAACAGGGCTAGGCCCCAGCTGCTGGTTTTTATAATGGGTAATCTATCTCGCATGGCCTACTACATTAAGGCGTCAGAGAAAGACAACAGGGGCGGTCGTCGCCCCTATGCGATGGTTTACAGGTCGAACTGAACTTCATCCAACAGCTTCACTGATTGGGCATAGTTATCAGCAATCGCCTCTAACGGCATTGGGTCGTGCTTATAATCCCCCCAAGATGCCACTAGCTCAGACTTCTCGACACCCGCTTTCACCGGCTCTTCGAAGTTAACCTCAGCATACATATGCTGCGCTTTGTCTGACGTTAAAAATTCCATAAGTTTAAGCGCGTTTTCTTGGTTCGGTGCGTACTTCGCCATCGCCATACCACTCACATTGACATGTGTCCCATGAGTATTCTGGCCCGGATAATTTAGATAAACCGCTTCCGCCCACGCTGTTTGCTCTTCATCGTTTAGCATCTTACCTAGGTAATAGCTATTCCCTAGCGACACATCACAGAGCCCTTCTTTAATCGCTTTTACTTGCGCGCGATCGTTACCTTGTGGTTTACGCGCGAGGTTGTCTTTAACCCCTTCTAGCCATTCTTTGGCTTTCGCTTCACCATGGTTTTCAATGATAGCGGACACAAGAGAGACATTATAAGGGTGTTTGCCTGAACGGGTACAAATCTTGCCTTTCCATTCGGGTTTTGCCAAGTCAAGATAGTCAAAATCGTCACCTAACTCGCCAACTCGCTCCCGAGAAGAGTATACCGCACGTGCACGCGTTGTCAGCGCTACCCACTTATCTTCACTATCACGAAACTGTTCAGGCACATTGCTATCAATCACATCGCTTTGAACCGCTTGCACCACATCTTGGTTTAACAGCTCTTTAAGGCGTGAAATATCAACCGTAAGAAGGACATCTGCTGGGCTATATTCGCCTTCCTGCTTGACCTTTTCTGCCATGCCTTTTTTAGCAAACTTAACGTTTACCTTGATGCCAGTCTCTTCAGTAAACGCATCAAACATGGGTTCAATCAAAAACGGTTGGCGATACGAGTAGACATTCACTTCTTCAGCCGCGAACGCAGTACTTGTTCCTAGCAGGCTAGCCGTCACAGCCGAGGCAATCAGCAGTTTTTTCATCGTAACAGTCCTTAAATATGATGATAAATGATAACGAATCTCACTTTCGTTAGTATACAGAGAATGACTGAATGCTCAATATCGATAGAATCAAAAAAAAACGAAACCCTACTGTAAAAATGTAAGGTTTCGTTTCAGAGTTTAACGATGTCTTATACGCGTGGCTATTTTACGCTGACAAATTCGGGATACGCATCAATACCGCAATCGTGTAAGTCCATACCCGACATCTCTTCTTCTTCGGTCACGCGAATACCCATGGTTTTCTTCAATATCCACCAAACCACGCAGCTTGCACCGAATACCCAGGCAAAAATAACGGCCGCTCCCAGAAGCTGGGCACCAAAGGTCGCTGCTTTGTTACTTAAAGGCACAACCATGAGGCCAAAGAAACCACACACACCGTGGACGGAAATCGCACCGACAGGATCGTCAATTTTTATCTTGTCGAGACCGATAATACTGAACACGACGATGGCCCCAGATACCACACCAATGATCAGTGCCGCCACTGGTGAGGGTGACAGCGGATCGGCGGTAATTGCCACCAAGCCAGCCAACGCGCCATTTAAAACCATGGTCAAATCCGCTTTCCCCCATAGGGTTTTGCATACCAGTAAGGCTGCAATAGCACCGGCCGCCGCCGCCGCATTCGTGTTGAGGAAGATTTGTCCCACCGCTGTCGCATTCTCAAAATCTGAGACCATCAACTGCGAGCCGCCATTGAAACCAAACCAGCCGAACCAAAGGATAAACGTCCCCAAGGTCGCTAACGGCAAGTTAGAGCCAGGAATCGGGTTGATTTTACCGTTTTTGCTGTACTTGCCTTTACGCGCACCTAACAAGAGCACACCGGCTAATGCCGCGGAAGCACCGGCCATGTGAACAATTCCTGAGCCGGCAAAGTCACTGAAACCGGCCTCAGATAGGAAGCCGCCGCCCCAAGTCCAATATCCTTCAACTGGATAGATCACCGCCGTCAAGATGACAGAGAAAACCAGGAACGCCCACAGTTTCATTCGTTCCGCGACGGCACCAGACACTACTGACATAGCGGTAGCAACAAACACGACTTGGAAAAAGAAGTCTGATTCCAATGAATGATCAGCCTCTGCGCCCTGTGTGCCAATCAAGGTGCCAAATGAAGGTATAAAACCCCCACCCGCATTGTCGACATACATGATGTTGTAACCGACCAGTAAATACATGGTGCACGCAATGGCATATAAGCAGATATTTTTGGTCAGGATCTCCGTGGTATTTTTAGATCGCACCAAGCCGGCTTCTAACATCGCAAAGCCCGCGGCCATCCACATCACCAACGCGCCGGATAAAAGAAAGAAAAAGGTGTCGAGCGCGTAGCGCAATTCTGTCACCGTATTAACCAGTTCCATTGTCTATACTCCCTGTATTAAATTGCTTCCAAATCCATTTCACCGGTACGAATACGCACCGCCTGCTGAAGATCGAAGACAAAGATTTTGCCATCGCCGATTTTTCCGGTCTGTGCAGCATTAGAAATCGCTTCAACGACAGAATCCACATTCTCGCTCTGTACCGCGATTTCAAGTTTCACTTTGGGTAAAAAATCGACTTGGTATTCGGCGCCACGATATAATTCTGTGTGCCCTTTTTGGCGGCCAAAGCCTTTGACTTCCGAGACCGTCATGCCATCAATACCGGCATCCGCCAACGCTTCACGAACGTCATCAAGCTTAAATGGCTTGATAATGGCGCTAATCAGTTTCATATCCTTCTCCTGAGTCCTTGTGTTTGCTTCACACTGTAGGTATCAAGAGCCGTGCCAATATTTGATGGCTTTAAAATCATGTATTTAGAAAATAAGGAGGGGTAATTCGAGGAGTTTGCACTATAAAAGTGCGAGGTATTCACCAAGACAGCGCATCGGCAATGTGTTATCGCTCAACTGCACCATCAGCGATCATCGAAAAAACGCGGGCCGATTCCCCGCTCCGCGTTTATCTCGAGTTATCGTCGACCATAACGGATAATAAAGTCGCGATAGGCCGATAACATTTCCATAAAGTCATCATAGCCACACGCGGCACAGCTTTCTTGATCATAAAACGTCAATGCCTGCGCACTGAGGGTTGCTTGCGCCTCATCCGATGGTGTTTGTAGCATGGCATTCGCCATCACCACCACTTCATCTTTATTGGCTGTTAAGGTAAAAGTATGCCCGCGCCATTGCTGTTCGTTTTCCAGCTGAGCGAGGGCCTCGACATATTGCTCAACGTGGCTAAGCTCAGTGCCTACTTCATCGAACAACCAGCGACCAATCGCTTCATGGCCCATTGAGAACACAATGCGATAACTGTCATCAAAACTATTGCGAGAAAATTCGTAATCCACATCCACCTCCAATCTTCGCGCGGCATTGTCCGGCTTTTGCCACGAATTGCCAAGCCCAAGCTGTTATCAAGGTAGCACTTCGCTCATACTGTTTACTTCAGTTCGACTTAATGGACGACCGTCATATCGCCAAGGACAAGCCATGCATATTGTGATCGCACCGGACTCATTCAAAGAAAGCCTCAGCGCCCCACAAGTCGCTAACGCTATTCAAACAGGCATGGCAGCCGCACTGCCTAATGCCACGTTTTCACTGTTGCCCATGGCAGATGGTGGTGAGGGGTTTGCACAAAGTATGCTCGAACGACTGGGTGGAGAACGTTTTCACTGTGACGTCACGGGGCCAGATTTTCGCCCGGTTACGGCCAGTTTTGTGATTAATCGTGAGCAACGACTGGCCGTGTTGGATGTCGCCAGTGCCTCAGGTTTACCATTAATGCCAAGCACCGCAAAAAATCCGCTCCATACCACCAGCTTAGGCACCGGTGAGCTGATCCGTGCAGCTCTTGATCATGACATCGATGAAATCATTATTGGTTTAGGTGGCAGTGCCACCAATGACGCGGGTGCCGGGATCCTGACCGCCTTAGGCGCGCGCCTGCTTGACGGTGCAGGCAAACCAATTATTCCGACTGGACACGGATTAGGTGCATTGATGACACTGGATCTCAGCACGCTCGATTCACGCTTGCGCGCTGTCACACTCACCGCGGCCTGTGATGTCGATAACCCGCTATGTGGACCCGATGGCGCTGCTACCGTATTTGGCCCGCAAAAAGGCGCCACGGTCAGCCACATTCGCAGTTTAGAGCAACACCTTCACCGTTTTGCCCGTATTTGTCACTATCAACTTGGCCATGCCATTGCGCACTTTCCAGGGGCAGGCGCAGCAGGCGGAATCGGTGCCGCTTTAGGCGGTTTACTCAATGCCCAGCTCGTACCCGGGGTGGAGTTGCTACTAACACGGACCCACGCGTATTCGACCCTGGCACAAGCAGATTGGATTATTACCGGTGAGGGACGGGTCGATGGTCAAACTCAGCACGGAAAAGTCCCCATGGCGCTCGCCCGGATTGGCCAATCACATCACATTCCCGTGGTGGTGATCGCCGGCAGTGTCGGTGACAACTGTGATACGCTTTATCAACACGGCGTCAAAGCGATTTTCCCCATTCAGCCAGGGCCCTGCTCATTGTCTGAGGCGCTGGTCAACACGGCAAGCAACGTCACGCGCACGGCTGAGAATATTGCGCGATTAATGGATAACCCGATTAATTAATCAACCATAACACGAAGCCAGTTGGCGCTCCCTCACTCGGTCACGCACACGAAAAAAAGCGCCTCCCATAAAGATGGAAGGCGCTTTTCTTCGCGCCATGCCGAACGCTATCGGCCATCAGCGCGTCCTACACTGCGGTTTTAACAATCACATCATTGGCGATGTTGGTGTAGGCATCCATTTGATGGAAGTTAAGATAACGATAAGTATCACTTGCCGTCGCATTGATTTGCTCAGCGTACTCTAGATATTCCTTTTGAGTCGGGATCCGGCCGAGAATCGCACCGACTGCCGACAGCTCAGCCGACGCCAGATACACATTCGCGCCCGTACCGAGACGGTTTGGGAAATTACGTGTCGAGGTCGACAACACAGTCGATTTTTCCGCCACACGAGCTTGGTTACCCATGCACAAGGAACATCCCGGCGTTTCGATCCGCACCCCAGCACGACCGTAGATACCGTAATAACCTTCAGCGGTCAGCTGATCTCTATCCATCTTCGTCGGTGGTGCCACCCACATCCGAGTCGATAAGCTGCCACCGAATTTATCCAGCAATTTACCGGCTGCTCGGAAGTGACCAATGTTGGTCATACAGCTTCCGATAAAGACTTCATCGACACTGTCGCCTGCCACGTCCGACAAAGTACGCGCATCATCCGGATCGTTCGGCGCACACAAGATAGGCTCTTTGATCTCGGCCAGATCGATTTCAAGCACGTGGGCATATTCGGCATCTTTGTCCGCTTCCATCAAGCTTGGGCTGTCTAGCCATTGCTGCATCGCTTGAATACGGCGCTCAATGGTACGGCGGTCGCCATAGCCTTCGGCAATCATCCACTTCAACATCACAATGTTGGACTCAAGGTATTCGGCCACTGAGTCTTGTGACAGCTTCACGGTACAACCAGCCGCAGAGCGCTCTGCGGATGCATCTGATAGCTCAAACGCCTGTTCAACCGTGAGGTGTTCAACCCCTTCGATTTCGAGAACACGACCGGAAAATTCGTTAATTTTTCCTGATTTCTCAACCGTTAACAGACCTTGTTTGATGCCGAAATACGGAATGGCATGGACTAAGTCACGCAAGGTAACACCGGGCTGCATTTCGCCTTTAAAGCGCACCAAGACCGACTCAGGCATATCCAGCGGCATCACCCCGGTTGCTGCAGCAAAGGCCACCAGACCCGAGCCGGCAGGGAAAGAAATTCCCAGTGGGAAACGCGTATGTGAGTCGCCACCGGTACCCACGGTATCAGGCAGCAGCATACGATTGAGCCAAGAGTGAATCACCCCATCGCCTGGACGCAGTGCCACGCCACCACGATTCATGATGAAATCGGGCAAGGTATGGTGTGTTTCCACGTCAACCGGCTTTGGATATGCTGACGTATGACAGAAAGACTGCATGGTCAAATCGGCGGTAAAACCAAGACACGCCAAGTCTTTGAGCTCATCACGGGTCATGGGTCCGGTGGTGTCTTGTGACCCTACCGTGGTCATTTTAGGCTCACAATAGGTATTCGGACGCACACCTTCGACGCCACAGGCTTTACCGACCATTTTTTGTGCCAGCGTAAAGCCTTTGGTGGATTCAGCCACTGGACGGGGACGGCGGAATACGTCAGATGGCTCAAGGCCGAGACATTCACGGGCTCGATCGGTCAAGCCGCGACCGATAATCAATGGGATGCGGCCACCGGCACGTACTTCATCATACAAAATGTCGGTTTTGAGCTGGAAGGTCGACAGCACGTCATCGGTGCCATGCTTGCACACTTTACCGTCAGCGGGGTACAGGTCAATCACATCGCCCATATTGAGCGAAGTCACATCGAGCTCAATCGGCAATGCGCCCGCGTCTTCCATGGTATTAAAGAAAATAGGGGCGATTTTCCCGCCTAAACAGAAACCGCCGAAACGCTTGTTCGGCACATTCGGAATGTCTTGGCCCATAAACCACAACACCGAGTTGGTCGCTGATTTACGTGACGAGCCAGTGCCAACCACATCACCGACATAAACCAGTGGGTGGCCTTTTTCTTCCAGCGCCTTCATTTGCTCAATGGGGCCAATGTCACCGGGTTTATCCGGTTGAATACCTTCGCGCTCGTTTTTAAGCATCGCAAGGGCATGTAAGGGAATATCTGGACGTGACCATGCATCAGGGGCGGGAGACAAGTCATCGGTGTTGGTTTCACCCGATACTTTGAACACTGTCAGTGTCACTTTTTCAGGAATCTGCGGTTTTTCCAGATACCAATCTGCGTTGGCCCACGATTCCATCACTTGTTCAGCGTAAGCATTCCCTGCTTTCATTTTGTCTTCCACGTCATAGAAAGCATCAAACATGAGCAGGGTATGTGACAGGGCTTTGGCTGCAATTGGCGCCAGTTTTTCATCCTCTAACAACGCGATCAGAGGCTGGATGTTATAACCGCCTTGCATGGTACCGAGTAGCTCTGTGGCGCGCTCAGGGCTGATTAACGGCGATTGCGCCTCACCATTTGCCAACGCAGCTAAAAAGCCTGCTTTTACATAGGCGGCTTCATCCACGCCGGGTGGAATTCGGTTTTCCAGCAAATAAACAAGGGTTTCTTCTTCGCCAGCGGGCGGGTTTTTCAACAGTTCTATCAGACTGGCGGTTTGCTCAGCGTTCAGCGGTTTAGGCACAATACCCTGAGCGGCACGTTCTTCGACGTGTTTACGGTAGGCTTCAAGCACGACTATTTCCTCTTATCTCGGTCAGGCCCTGTGGCCCAACATCCTTGGAAAGTGTTAGTACTCGTATCACGCTTATCCGGCGAAGTTTATTAAAATTTTCCAGCAAGACGAGGGTTCGAGCACGTAACCGCTGCGTGAGGATAGCATTTTTAACTTAAAATTAAAATCTACCCGTTTTATGAAACATACGACCAAGGTCTTAGTGACGCAGCCCTCTATTCCCTCATTCTCACGATCCAATTAACCGTGATTGTCGCGTTCTGTTTGATTCTATACTGTTTTTTATCACGATACAGTTACCCATAAAAGATAACGCGATATCGATCAGGCGGTGCGCTCTCCGCCCCTTTTTATCGGTTTGTGTTGAAAGCGCGAGCTAAGTGTCATTTTCATCAATAATTATGGGCAAGGGCTTCAATTTTATCATTTCATCGCCGATACATTAGGAACGGTAAATGTAATTCTGCTAACTTAGACGTTGGTGCCATACACATCGTCACTTTTTTGTCACGCTAATTTGTCAACTTATCGATGATTACAAAATAGCGCGTGATAGACCACATAGAGAGAAAGGCATGAAGCTAAAACAACTCACGATTAAACAAAAGCTCGTGTTGGCATTTGTCTCAGCCGTGATCGCATCGACAGCGATCGTCAGCTATATGAGCTTAAGCCAAGCGCGCGATATTATGGAAAAGCGCCTGTTAGAGAATGAGCTTCCGACCACCCTCACTCAGTTTAGAGATACCATTGATAGTGAAGTTAACCAGCTGCAATCTGCCGCGCGTCAGCTCGCGTCAAACCCGGTGACACTCGATATTCTCAACCAAGGGATCACCCCGAGCGAAGAAGCCCGCGTGGTCAAGCAGCTTAACGTGCTACGTGACCAATACGATCTCAATGATGCCTCTATCGCTAACCGAGAGACCGGCCAGTATTGGAACCAAGATGGTTTTTTACGCGTCCTCACGCGAGAAAAAGACGGTTGGTTTTATAACTTTCTCGACAGTGGCAATGCCACCATGGCGCAGGTATTCCAAGAGGATAATGGCGAGCTCAAACTGTTCGTCAACTTTCAACAGCTTAACGGCAAAGGCTTGGCTGGGTTTTCGCGTTCACTCGAAGACATGACCCGCTTTTTGAATCAATTCAAAATCGAACAGTCGGGCTTTGTTTTCTTAGTCAATGCCGATGGCATGGTCCAATTGCACCGTGACACCGATCTCATGGGCGAAAAAACATTGAGTGATGTGTATGGAGCACAGGCACGGAGCTTGCTCCAAAAAGGTGACTTTAACCTCCTCGATACACACATTAATGGCAAGGAAGTCCTGCTCGCCTCAAGTTATGTTCCCTCCATGGACTGGTATGTCATCGCAGATGTTCCAGCAGAAGAAGTCTTTGCACCACTCAATCAAACCCGCAATCAGATCCTAATGGTGTCTGTGGTCGTTGGGTTAGTGTTTATTGTAGTGGCCGTTTGGCTTGCGACGACCATTACCAAACCGATTCAATACGTGGCGAATGTGTTCCGTGAGATCGGCGAAGGTGAAGGCGATTTACGCCAACGTGTCGACATCGATAGCCAAGACGAAATTGGCCAACTCGCCTCTGGTTTCAATAGTTTTGTGGAGAAAATCCATCGTCTAGTCTCAGACGTTGCCAGTACCGGTGGTGAGCTTCGTCATGCTGCAGAGCAAGTCTCGTCACAAGCTAGCGCCACCCAATCTCAGAGTGAGTATCAGCGTGATCGCACCGTACAAGTGGTGACGGCGATTAATGAAATGGGCGCGACGGTGAATGAAATTGCCGGTAATGCCGCTAATGCCGCCAGTGCCGCTAACCAAGCGTCTGATGATGCAGCCAATGGCCAAGGTGTGGTAACCCAAGCGCGAGACACCATCGCCAGCCTTGCCGACGATATGGAGAATATGTCAAAAGTGATCAGTGCGCTGGCTGAAAACACCGACTCGATTGGCGGCATTTTGGATGTGATTCGTGGTATTTCAGAGCAAACCAACCTGCTCGCCTTGAACGCCGCCATTGAAGCGGCACGTGCGGGCGAACAAGGACGAGGCTTTGCGGTCGTTGCCGACGAGGTGCGTAACCTGGCTAGCCGTACCTCCGATTCAACCGATGAAATCCAGACCATGATCAACCGCCTGCAGCAAGAGGCCCATAATGCTGTCAACGCAATGGAGCAAAGCCGCACCATGACAGCCGAAGGGGTCAACGCATCGGATGAGGCGTCGCTGTCACTGAACGCGATTAATGAGCAGATTATCCAAATCTCAGACATGAATACACAAGTAGCGACCGCGACAGAAGAGCAATCAACGGTGGTCAATGACATCAATCAGAATATTGAAGAGATTAATCACAGCTCGCAACAGACCGCGGATACCGCCAATACCATGGCTGAAGCCAGCGAGTCACTGCGTGATCTGTCTAAACGTCTCGATACCTTGGTGGGCAGCTTTAAGCTTTAAGCTTTAAGCTTTAAGCTTTAAGCGTTAACGCTTGACCATCATACTGACTAAGCGGGCCGAGGCCCGCTTTTTTCTTCTCAATCGATATATCACCGATATAAAAAAGCCCCGCAATGCAGGGCTTAAGAAGAAACATATAAACGCGCAGTTTATTTCTTTTTCTTCGCTTTTGGATTCGGCATATCCGTGATTGAGCCTTCAAACACTTCAGCGGCCAAGCCAACAGACTCATGGAGTGTTGGGTGAGCGTGAACAGTCAACGCGATGTCTTCGGCATCACAGCCCATTTCAATCGCAAGACCGATTTCGCCCAACAGCTCACCACCGTTGGTACCGACAACGGCACCCCCGATGACACGGTGCGTATCTTTATCGAAGATAAGCTTGGTCATACCGTCAGCGCAGTCAGACGCAATCGCACGACCAGAAGCCGCCCATGGGAAGGTAGAGGCTTCGTAGTTGATGCCCTCTTCCTTACATTCTTTCTCGGTTTTACCGACCCATGCTACTTCTGGCTCAGTATAAGCAATCGATGGGATCACTTTCGGATCAAAGTAATGTTTCTTACCAGAAATGACTTCCGCAGCCACATGGCCTTCATGCACACCTTTATGCGCAAGCATTGGCTGACCAACAATATCGCCGATCGCATAGATGTGTGGCACGTTAGTGCGCATTTGTTTATCAACATTGATGAAGCCGCGATCGTCAACTTCAACCCCGGCTTGGCCGGCGTCAAGCAGTTTGCCATTCGGGCTACGGCCAATCGCAACCAATACAGCATCATAACGTACTGGCTCTGCTGGCGCTTTTTTGCCTTCCATCGTCACGTAAATACCATCTTCTTTGGCTTCTACTGCGGTGACTTTGGTTTCCAGCATCAGGTTCATTTTCTTGCTGATACGCTTGGTAAAGACTTTAATCACGTCTTTATCGGCCGCCGGGATCACCTGATCACACATTTCGACCACATCGACCTGTGAGCCCAATGCGTGATAGACAGTACCCATTTCTAGACCAATGATACCACCGCCCATCAGCAGCATTTTCTCTGGTACTTCTTTGAGCTCGAGCGCGTCAGTAGAGTCCCAGATACGTGGATCATCATGCGGGATAAATGGCAGCTCGATAGGACGAGAGCCGGCCGCGATGATCGCGTTGTCAAAATTAATGGTGGTGCTTTCTTCACCCTCGACCAACAGGGTGTTGGCGCCAGTGAAACGGCCGGTACCGTTAACCACGGTCACTTTACGCTGCTTGGCCATGCCACCTAAGCCACCGGTCAACTGACCGATCACCTTGTCTTTCCAAGAGCGAATTTTATCGATATCGGTTTGTGGCTCGCCGAAAACCACGCCATGATCAGCCATCGCTTTGGCTTCTTCGATCACTTTGGCAACGTGTAGTAGGGCTTTAGAAGGAATACAGCCAACGTTTAGACACACACCCCCTAGGGTGTTGTAACGTTCAACCAGCACTGTTTCCAAACCTAGGTCGGCACAGCGGAAAGCGGCGGAGTATCCAGCAGGACCAGCGCCAAGAACGACGACTTGCGCTTTGATTTCTTTACTCATTCTGACCTCGTTGTAGTCTTATTCCCTGACAGGCTAAGAGCGGTAGTTTTTATTGTTGTGGGTGTTTGGTGCCACAGTTTACAGCCATGTTAATGGGCTGAAAAATAAAAACCCATAGCCTGTGAGCTGCACAACAATTCCCAACCGACCCTTCACGGACCGGTTGGGTTGTCGATGTTGCGATTACAGTACCAAACGGCGGATATCGGACATTAGACCGTTGAGGTAGCTGATAAAGCGCGCACCCTCAGCACCGTCAATCACACGGTGGTCATAAGACAGAGACAGTGGCAGCATCAGGCGAGGTTCAAAGTCCTTACCGTTCCATACTGGCTTCATTTCTGACTTAGAGACACCCAAGATTGAGACTTCTGGTGCATTAACGATTGGCGTAAACGCAGTACCGCCCAAACCACCTAGGCTTGAGATGGTAAAGCAACCGCCCTGCATATCAGAAGCAGTGAGCTTGCCCGCACGCGCTTTCTTCGAGACTGCCATCAGCTCTTCAGATAACTCGTAGATGCCTTTTTTGTTCACGTCCTTAAAGACAGGCACAACCAGACCATTTGGCGTATCAACCGCAATGCCGATGTTGACATATTTTTTCATGATCAGGCTTTCACCGTCTTCCGACAGTGATGCGTTGAATGAAGGGAAAGCTTCCAGCGCTTTAGCAGCGGCTTTCATGATGAACACCAATGGGGTGATCTTCATGCCAGACTCTTTCTTCTTCTCAATCGCGTTTTGCTCTTTACGGAACGCTTCCACTTCAGTGATATCAGCGTTATCCCACTGCGTCACGTGCGGGATCATCACCCAGTTACGTGCCAGGTTCGCACCCGAGATCTTCTTAATGCGTGACAGTGGTTTGACTTCAGTTTCACCGAATTTGCTGAAGTCCACTTTAGGCCAAGGGAGCAAGCCAAGTGCACTGCCGTCGCCTGAGCCAGATGCTGCACCCGATTCAAGGCGTTTTAGCGCGTCTTTGACAAAGCTCTGAACGTCTTCTTTCAGTACACGTCCTTTACGACCCGTTCCTTTCACCTTCGCAAGGTTCACGCCAAATTCGCGGGCAAGACGACGAACAACAGGCGACGCATGCGCGTATTCTTTGTTCTCTACAAACTCGTCTTTGCCGGCGTCAGCTTTAGCCGCTGGGGCGTCGGCCTTAGCCGCAGGTGCGGGTGCCGCCTTTTCAGCAGCAGGTGCCGCTGCAGGTGCAGACGCTGCAGGTGCGCTACCGGCAACCTCGAAGGCCATGATCAACGAGCCCGTCGAGACTTTATCGCCCGCGGCCACTTTGATTTCTTTCACTGTACCCGCAAACGGTGCCGGTACTTCCATTGACGCTTTGTCGCCTTCAACGGTGATCAGTGACTGCTCTTCTTCAATGGTATCGCCAACGGCAACCATAATGTCAGTCACTTCAACTTCATCGCCACCGATATCAGGGACGTGAACGTCTTTGGCTTGTGCTGCTGCCGGCGCCGCTGGTGCTTCGGCTGCTGCTGGGGCGTCTGCAGCAGGAGCACTGCCACCCACTTCGAACATCATGATCAGTGAGCCAGTTGACACCTTGTCACCTGCCGCGATCTTGATTTCTTTAACGGTACCCGCGAACGGTGCAGGCACTTCCATTGAGGCTTTATCGCCTTCAACAGTGATCAGTGACTGCTCTTCTTCAATGGTATCGCCAACCGCGACCATGATCTCGGTGACTTCAACTTCATCCCCACCGATATCAGGGACGTGCACTTCTTTGATTTCTGATGCGGCCGCTGGTGCTGCAGCAGGAGCGGCTGGCGCCGCCTCTTGAGCTGGGGCGCTTTGCGCTGGCGCATCGGCTTCGAAGATCATAATCAAAGAGCCAGTGGTGACTTTATCACCCTCGGCAATTTTGATTTCCTTGACCACACCCGCTTGTGACGCAGGGACTTCCATGGATGCTTTATCACCTTCAACGGTGATTAACGACTGTTCTTCTTCTACCTTGTCGCCAACGCTAACAAGGATCTCAGTCACTTCTACTTCATCCGCACCGATGTCAGGTACATTAATCTCGATTGACATTGTTTCAGCCTCTTACGCGAACAGCGGGTTTACTTTGTTGGTATCGATGTCGAATTTCTTAATCGCTTCTGACACGACTTTCTTATCAACATCACCACGCTTAGCCAGCTCGTTCAGTGCCGCGACCACCACATAGCCTGCGTTCACTTCAAAGTGACGACGTAGGTTTTCGCGGCTGTCAGAACGACCAAAGCCGTCTGTACCCAGCACTTTATAAGACTCAGCTGGGATAAACGCACGAACTTGGTCAGCGTAGTTTTTCATGTAATCAGTCGCAGCAATCGCAGGCTCAGATCCCATGACTGTTTGGATATAAGGCACTTTGCTTTCTGCATCTGGGTTCAGCATGTTGAAACGATCCACATCCTGACCGTCGCGTGCCAACTCGTTGAACGAGGTCACGCTGTAAACGTCAGACGCTACGCCGAATTCATCGCTGAGCAGTTTCGCTGCCTTGCGCACTTCGGTCATGATGGTGCCCGAGCCCATTAACTGAACTTTGGCTTTGTCGCCCGTGTAGGTTTCTAGTTTATAGATACCTTTACGGATACCGTCTTCCGCGCCCTCAGGCATGGCTGGCTGATGATAGTTTTCGTTCATCAGCGTCAGGTAGTAGTAGATGTTTTCTTGGTCAGGACCGTACATACGACGGATACCGTCTTGCATGATCACCGCCACTTCGTACGCGAAGGTTGGGTCGTAAGACACACAGTTAGGTACAGTGCTTGCCAGAATATGGCTGTGACCGTCTTCGTGTTGCAGACCTTCACCGTTCAGGGTAGTACGGCCTGCGGTGGCACCCAATAGGAAACCACGTGCTTGTTGGTCACCCGCCATCCACGCCATGTCGCCAACACGTTGGAAGCCGAACATGGAGTAGTAGATGTAGAATGGGATCATTGGCAGATCATTGGTGCTGTAAGAGGTCGCCGCCGCTACCCACGATGACATCGCGCCTAGCTCGTTGATCCCTTCTTGCAGTACTTGGCCGCCTTGGTCTTCTTTGTAGTAAGACACCACGCCACGATCTTCTGGGGTATAGGTTTGTCCTTGCGGGTTATAGATACCCACCTGACGGAACAGACCTTCCATACCAAAGGTACGGGCTTCGTCAGCAATGATTGGCACTACGTTCTTGCCAATGCTCTTGTCTTTCAGCAATACGTTCAATGAGCGTACAAACGCCATGGTGGTAGAGATATCACGCTTCTGCTCAGACAGCAGAGCAGAGAAATCATCCAGTTTTGGCAGCGTCAGTTCTTCAGTGAACTTAGGTAAGCGCTGCGGAGTGTAACCGTGCAGGGCTTTACGGCGCGCATGCAGGTATTCGTGTTCCGCAGATCCTTCTTCCAGTTTTAGGTAAGTCAGGTTTTGCACATCATCGTCAGACAGCAAGTCTTGTAGGCCAAGACGATCACGCATCGCGTGAACATGGGTCATGTCCATTTTCTTCACTTGGTGCGCGATGTTTTTACCTTCAGCCGCTTCACCCATGCCGTAACCTTTAACGGTTTTCGCCAGGATCACGGTTGGACGGTCGTTGCACTCTTGTGCCGCTTTGAACGCAGCAAACAGTTTTGATGGTTCATGACCACCACGTTTGAGCGCAAAGATTTCTTCGTCGGTCATATCGGCAACCAGGGCTGCAGTTTCAGGATATTTACCGAAGAAGTGTTCACGCACGTAGGCGCCGTCTTTTGATTTGAAGGTTTGGTAATCGCCGTCGATGGTTTCGTTCATCAACTGCAGCAGTTTACCGGAGGTGTCTTTGGCCAGTAGTTTATCCCAGCCAGAGCCCCAAACCACTTTGATCACGTTCCAGCCAGCGCCTTTAAATAGGCCTTCGAGCTCTTGAACGATTTTACCGTTACCCATTACAGGACCATCAAGGCGCTGCAGGTTACAGTTGATCAAAAAGCACAGGTTATCCAGTTTTTCACGGGCGGCAAACGACAGCGCACCACGTGATTCTGGCTCATCCATTTCACCGTCGCCTAAGAACGCGTAAACACGCTGCTCTGAGGTGTCTTTCAAGCCACGACCGTTCAGATACTTAAGGAAACGCGCTTGGTAGATAGACGCAATAGGACCCAGACCCATAGATACGGTTGGGAACTGCCAGAACTCAGGCATCAGTTTCGGGTGCGGGTAAGAGGAAATACCGTTACCGTCAACTTCTTGGCGGAAGTTGTCGAGCTGCTCAGCAGTGAGACGACCTTCCACAAACGCACGCGCGTAGATGCCTGGAGAGATATGACCTTGATAATAAACCAGATCGCCACCATCTTTCTCGTTTGGCGCACGGAAGAAGTGGTTAAAGCAAGTTTCATAGAACGCAGCCGATGACTGGAATGAAGCCATGTGGCCACCCAGCTCTAAATCTTTCTTGGACGCGCGCAACACGATCATGATTGCGTTCCAACGAATGATAGAACGGATACGACGTTCCAAGTTCACATCACCTGGATAAGCAGGTTCTTGATCTGCAGGGATGGTATTTACATAGTTGGTGGTCACGCCAGTTGGCATGTCAACACCGTCTAAACGTGCTTGCCCTAAGACTTGCTCCAGAAGGAACTGGGCACGTTCTACACCTTCTTCACGAACGACTGACTCAAGAGCTTGCAACCACTCTTGGGTCTCAAGTGCGTCCACGTCATTTTTCATGACTTCAGACATGGCGATCTATCCTTTCGTTGATTGACTCGTACAAAACAAACGTTGTCGCAGCTGCAGTGGCCCCTCGCCTTTATTTTGGCGGCGAATAGGGATTACTCCAGCTCGTCCTTGCGTTGTTGAATTCGACGTAGAGACCGTTCTCGACGGCTTTCTTCTCGGCCAAGATCCAACAGAGTTTCCTCAATGTAAGCTAAGTGTGCATGCGACGCCTGTCTCGCTTTTTCTGGCTCGCCAGCGGTGATTGCATCCACGATCTCAGCTCGGTGTCGGCTGACATTTTCCACCGTCTCTTGACGGCGATAAAGTAGCTCAAAGTTTTGGTAAATATTCTGTTCCAGTAACGGTGCGAGGCTACGCATGATATGCAGTAGCACCACATTGTGCGCCGCTTCCGTTACGGCAACGAGATATTGCATGACGGCGGAAGCTTCTGCCTTTAAGTCCCCATCTTTCTGCGCTTGTCGAATCGCATCATGGCAATCTTCAATCCGAGAAAAATCCTCTTCCGTGCCCCGTAAAGCGGCGAAATAAGAAGAAATACCTTCGAGCGCATGCCGTGATTCCAACAAATCAAGCTGGGTTTCCGGATGGTCCGCCAATAACTCTAGCAGGGGTTCAGAAAATCGCTGCCACAGTCGTTGACTGACAAAGGTGCCACCACCTTGTTTGCGAGTGAGCAGCTTTTTTACTTCAAGTCGCTGAATCGCCTCACGGACTGATGGACGAGACACATCAAACTGGACCGCTAACTCTCGCTCAGGCGGTAGCTTCTGGCCTGGAGACAATGTCCCTTCCAGAATTAAACCTTCGAGCTCTTTCTCGATAACATCTGAGAGTTTGGGTTGACGAATTCGCTGATATGCCATTGTATTTATTGACCATCTGCCCCCCAAGCTTGGCGCTTAGCTGCAGAAACTGACTGATTGTAAATTGGTAAGACCAATTACTTTATTATTCTCTAAAGTTACCAGACAGCGGGTATTCTGTCCACCTGAACTTTGATTGACATCATGGAAACCCCTGTATTCGTCACCTGACAGTTGTTTTTTCACGGCGCTCTAAAATTGGTCAGACCAAACAGAATGACTGCTTTGTCAGGCAGTATAGAGCAGTAGGTGTAATCTTTCCCAGTCAAACACATGGCCAGGATCGGTCTTCCGTCCGGGCGCAATATGTTGATGTCCTGTGATCCGATCACGAGTGATGGCTGGATAGTACTGCATCAGCGTCTGCGTGATCGCCGCTAACGATTGATACTGCTGGTCGGTGTATGGAAGTGTGTCCGTGCCCTCAAGCTCAATACCGATAGAAAAATCGTTACATTGCTGCCGACCGTCAAAACACGAGATGCCAGCATGCCATGCGCGTTCGTTGAATGGTACAAACTGGATCACACTTCCATCTCGTCGGATCAGTAGGTGTGCGGACACGCGAAGATCACGGATCTGGGCAAAATAAGGGTGCGCGTCAGCGTCGAGGTTGCCCTGAAAAAATTGCTCAATATAGGGACCGTCGAACTGGCCGGGGGGCAGGCTGATATTGTGAACCACCAGCAAGGAAATATCCTCGCTATCCGGGCGTGAGTTATAATGGGGAGAAGGACAGGCGCGCGCGCCCGCTAGCCAATGATCGTCGATGCGGGAAAAAGACATGCAAGCTACTCGTGTCGCAAAATTCGTTACTGTATCCGCTCGGCAGGCAGATTGGAATATAAGCAGTGCCGCTCGTTAGCATGTGTTTTCGCGTAATACATGGCCGCATCGGCTTGATTCATCATTTGTTGCAACTCCAATCCGTCGGTAGGAAAGCAACTGACGCCAATACTACTCACCAGTGATAACTCTGCTTTCTCGGTTAATATAGGTGCATGGACATCATCTTGAATACGGCGAATAACTTCATTCAATGCATCTTTATCTGTCAATAGATCCAACCACACAATAAATTCGTCACCGCCTAAACGCCCGACTAAATCAGAACGACGGACGGCGTGCTTTAGACGTTGGCTCACAACCCTGAGCAACTCATCCCCGACCCCGTGGCCGTAGGTATCATTGACTTGTTTAAAGTTATTCAAGTCGATAAACAGTAACGCAGCATTCGTTTGTGCTCGGTTGGCCCGCATCAAAGCCACATCGACATGCGATTCAAACGCACGTCGGTTAAATAAACCTGTTAATTCATCATGCTCCGCTAAAAATTTAAGCTGGTGTTGTTGCTCGCGAAGCTGTTGTGTTTGCCGTGCGACTTCTTCACTCAGTTGGTTTTTATCCACCATGGTATGGCTAAGCGCATGCTTCATTTCATTGACATGATCCGCCAGTTCGGTCAGTTCATCTTTATCGGTCATGATTAATTCAGTGGTTAAATCACCTTTTTTAATCTGAGTAACCGTGCTGTGTAATGTTTTTAAGCGTTGTCTTAAACGTCGTCGTAAACGGGTCGCAAAAATCGTTACTAATAAGGCCAACAGCACCAAAATACCACCATGGACAACAAGCAACATTTTCTGCTGTTTAGATGCATCATGCATCGCTTGCTGACGCACAGAAAATGCCGCCTCGCTCATGGCTTGTAGTAAAATATTAAATCGTGAAAAAAGCATCAGCCGCCCTTCATCAACGCTCTGCTCCCGACCAAATTGGCCTGTTGTGGTATCCAGCAAACGGTCAATACTGTCCGCCGCTTGCGTCATAGACTGCACTGACTGGGGAGGAATCGCATGCTGGTCACTGGATAGCTGAGCCCGCAACGCATTGGTTGATTGATATACATCTTGGCGGGTTTGCGCACTGGGGTATTGACGATATAGCCACAAACGACCGCGTAAACTGTCGATTTGAGAATGCACCGCAACAATTCTATTTAAGCGTACTTGCGTCTGACTTTGTTTCTGAAAAAGCTCTACCGTGATCAATAGTGTTACCAGCGTCAATGCCGCACATGCGTAAACAACGATGTTTAACTGCTGACCGATTTTCATTCTAATAGACTCACTTTTTGAGTTGCTTCAACCAAGGGGCCAGGGTTAAGTAAATGACGATACGATGGTGTTGGTCCCGTAACCAATCCCGCGCGTTGCGCCCACCGAGCTTGGTTTTTTAAACGCAACAGTAAAGAGTCGTTTAACGACAGGCGAAATAAATAGTCCTGCCAAAGCCAGCCGAGCTTGTCGTCGGACATTGAAAGATACGCAGCGACCTGGGCTTTCGCTTGCTCAGGCCGTTGATGAATAACATCTACCGATTCATCCAAGGCTCGAATGACGCGACGCATATCTTGGTGCTGCTTTTTCGCAACTAAACGATCACTTACCAATAAAAAAGATAAGCTATGTAAGCCTTTACTATCGAGTGCTTGTACTGACTCATGGGCTCGTTTTACTAGTTGATAGCCGTAAGGTTCCCAAATAGCAATCGCATCAACTTCATTGTCGAGCAGTGCCGACGGCAACGCCTCAGGCGAGTAATAAACCTTCTCTATTGTCTCAGTTGGCATATCATACAGCTGGAGCAATGAGTCGAAGAAGTACTCACTCGCGCTTGACGCGACCACTCCAACACGTGCGCTCCGAAGCGCATCAGGGAGCGAGTGACCAATTGCACGATGGATAGACCACAGTTTCACATCATTGTCTGACTCAACAAAGCTAGTCAGAATGTTAAAATCCTCTCTTTCAAAGCTATTAAACATCGCCACTGTTTCTGACGTAGTGGCTAAGTCCGCCTCTCCCGCAACCAGTGCTTGAAAACTTTTCACTCCGCCATGAACCGGTTTTAGCGTCATGTCGATGCCATGTTTTTTAAATAAACCTTGTTCTTTGGCAACGATGATAGGCGCTGACAACGGCGTTAATGAAACCGCAATCGTCAATGGTGACAATGAGGTAGACGCGGGTAAACGTAGGTGCTGCCAGACACTAAAACCTGCCAGTGCAGCGAATATCATCGTCATCAGTGCCAATCCGCGTTTCATGACGCTACCTCTTTACTAAAACTGATCAAAGTGTAGACAAATGAGCAGGCAATGCATGGGGAATTTTCTAGTCAGGGTGTCGATAATAAAATGGACGCCGACGCGGAAACCGGAGAGAAAAGCTGCATTTCCCCCCAACCAGCGTTATCATTTCGCCACGTTTTTTCATCACCGCGGTAAGCCATAATGACATCGACTCCTTTTCATGCTGTTCATGACAGCAAAAGCCGTCTTGCCTATCTCACCTCTCATCTAAAAACGGATGTGCCCCGTGCCGTCAGCGACGCATTGCGTGAAGATTTAGGGGGCGATCTTGACGCGCGTAAAGATATTACCGCCAGCCTGATTCCGGCCGATTCGGTGTCGACCGCGGTACTGATTACACGTGAAGATGGCGTATTTTGTGGCCAAGATTATGCTAACGAAGTATTCAAACAACTGGGTGGCGAGGTCTCCTTAACCTGGCATGTGACCGATGGCGACGCGATCACTGCCAATCAAACCTTGTGCACCTTAAAAGGACCGTCACGCGTGTTATTAACGGGTGAGCGCAATGCGATGAACTTTATCCAGACCTTGTCAGGCTGCGCCAGTAAAACGGCAACCTATGTGGCACAGTTACAAGGGACGGAGACCAAGCTATTGGATACCCGCAAAACCGTGCCAGGCCTGCGTAGTGCACTCAAATATGCAGTCGCTTGTGGTGGCGGACACAATCACCGTATTGGTGTGTTCGATGCGTATCTCATTAAAGAAAACCACATTCTTGCCTGCGGCGGGATTGCCAATGCGGTGCAAGAGGCTCGTCGTCTGAATCCAGATAAACCGGTGGAAGTAGAGACAGAAAATCTGGATGAGCTAAAACAAGCCATTGAGGCCGGCGCCGACATTGTGATGTTAGATAATTTTAGCGTGCCGATGATGCGCGAAGCGGTTGCACTCAACCAAGGCCGTGTGGCGCTTGAAGTCTCGGGCAATGTCACCTTGGATACTCTGTCTGAATACGCGTCCACAGGCGTAGATTATATTTCTGTGGGCGCGCTTACCAAGCACGTGACCGCGCTCGATTTATCCATGCGTTTTCAATAACACGTACTTTCAATAACACGTACGCTCACCCAGAGTCGACCAGGCCGCCCACGATGGGCGGCCTTTTTATCGCGCTTTCGTGACAAAAAATTTGTGGTGAGTCGAACACTACAACAGAAAAAACAAAATCTTACATCCAGCTTTTACTCTTCACTCTCAAAGTCATGTTGCCCCTCTTTTTTGCGCCACGCTCACAAGCGTAAAGTCGCTGCACTCGCGGCCACCGCGTTGGCGGCCGACCATCATTGAGAGGAGAGACATAAGATGCAAAAGCAACAAGGGTTTAGCTTGATTGAGTTACTCGTGGTCATTGGCATTATTGGCGCCCTGACTGCCATCGCCATTCCGCAATACCAAAAATATCAAGATAAAGCCAAAGTTACTGCCGCAATTGCCACATTAACCAATATGCGCTCGGTCATCGAAGCGTCGATAATGGAAGAAGGCAAGTTCCCTGAGAACTCAGACACGATCGAGATAAATGGCGAATCAAAAACGATCGAAGAGGCCCTAGGCATCCCCGACAATGTCAAACTCGAAAGAGATAATGAAGTCGAGGGCAAACTATCCATCAGCGTTGAGGGGCTACCGGGTGACGATGGCAGCGATAAAGTTGTTCTAAAACGTAATGAGTTCGGTGGATGGTCTTGCACGCACCCCGCTAAACTCGATGTCAATGGTTGCGAAAAAGAAGAAGGCAGCGGCGGAAACGCCTAACCCGCTGTATTAAATATATCTAGCATAATTTTTACTCGCACCAACAATGATCCCAACTGCTCAGTTGTATCAAGCCGGCTTATTGACCGATGTCCAGCGCCATGCGTTGGGCATTGGCGATGGCACACCGCTTAGCGTCTCCCGTTTGCTCGATGCCGGGGTTGACCCCACCGCGCTCGCCCACACCCTCGCGAGTCAGCATCACCTGCCTTTTTCGGAAAGCCATCAGTATCCGTTTAAAGCTACCTGCTATGCCCTCGACCGGCGCGATTTGATTCAGCGCCATCAAGTGTTGCCGCTTGCCCAGCAAGGCAAAGGGCTGTTGCTCGGCGTCAGTGACCCAGATAACACAGAGGCGGTGGCTGATTTTCGCTTTTCAACCGGACTCAATGTCCGTTTGGTGGTGTTAAGCCAGCCGGATTTAGACGCGGCTCTGCGCCATTTATACGGCGCAGATATTGAGGGCACCGGCGATGGCATCACCATCAGTGATCAGGATTTAGCGGCCCTGACCGTCACCGATAGTCCGCAAGAAGATAGCGCGGAACTGCAAAGCGATCAGGCACCCATTAGCCGCTATATCCAGCAAATATTAGTTGATGCGGTACGAAAAAAAGCGTCCGACGTGCATTTTGAACCGTTTGAGGATCACTTCCAAATACGGTTTCGCCAAGACGGTTTACTGCAAACCTATGCCCATCCGCCCGCGGGCGTCTCGCGGCGGTTATCCACGCGACTCAAGATCTTAGCCCAACTCAATATTGCCGAACGACGCTTACCGCAAGATGGGCGAATCAAATTGACCCTTACTGCCGAGCATACGGTCGATATGCGGGTATCGACCTTACCAACGGTCTGGGGTGAAAAAGTGGTGGTTCGCTTATTGAATAATGATCAGCAGCAACTGACGCTGCATGATTTAGGCTTAACCGAGTGGCAGCGCCAGCACTATCAAGCAGCGCTCGATCAACCACAAGGAATGATTTTATTCACCGGGCCAACCGGGAGCGGTAAAACTGTCTCATTATACAGCGGTTTGCACTATCTCAATCAGCCGCAGCGAAACATTGCCACCGTTGAAGATCCGGTCGAGATCCAGCTTAATGGGATCAACCAAGTTAATGTCAATACGCGGATCGGACTCGATTTTGCGACCGCCCTCCGCGCCTTTTTACGCCAAGATCCCGACGTAGTCATGGTGGGAGAAGTACGCGATACCGACACCGCAGAGATCAGTATTAAAGCCGCACAAACTGGCCATTTGGTGCTCTCAACCTTACATACCAACTCTGCCGCAGAGAGCATCACGCGTTTAGCACATATGGGGATCGCGCCATACAACCTCGCCAGCTCATTGACCTTGGTAGTGGCGCAAAGGCTGGTGCGCCGGCTCTGTCCCGTCTGTAAGCAGCCTCACCCGCGTGATGACCCAAGCTTGACCCAGCTGATGCGCCTTTATCCGCGCTGCGACCCCACTCAAATCTATCAAGCCAATCCTCGCGGCTGTTACCGCTGTGACCAAGGTTATCAAGGTCGAACCGGCATTTATGAGGTGCTGCCTATCGACGACACCATTACTGACGCGATTTATCGCCATGCCAGTGCTAGCGAGCTCACCCAACTCGCTTGCCAACAAGGCATGTGGCGGCTGGCAGAGTCCGGCATTGCCAAACTCAATCAAGGGATCACCAGTGTGCAAGAACTCAGTCGCGTGATCCAACTGGCATAAGGAATGATCATGGCCAAGCAAACGTTATTCGTCTTTCATTGGCGTCAAGCCGTGCCGTTTGGGCGACACCAGAAAGGCCAAGTATTTGCGTATTCTGAGCACGATGCCCGCCAGCAACTCGCCGGCCAAGCTATCTTGCCAACACGCTTAATACGTCGACGCCTTTCTAGCTGGCAACAACGCCAGCACAAAGCCAAAGCGGCCGATATTACCCAGTTTTCACGCGAACTCACTACCTTGTTAGAGTCTGGCATCCCGATTGTTCAGGCACTCAACCTGATAGAAGAGAATCAAGTCAAAGCAGAAATGCGCTTAGTGGTTCGCTACCTTCGTCAACAACTAGAAGCTGGCACCAGCTTAAGCACGGCCTTGGCGCAAGCCAGCCCCCTATTTGATCGCTTTTACTGTGATCTGGTCGCCACCGGCGAACAAACCGGTCAACTTCCTTTGGTATTTGCTCGCCTTGCACTCTATCGGGAAAAACAAGCCTTGCTGCGCAGTAAGGTGATGAAAGCCATGATTTATCCCACCATCGTCGTCAGTGTTGCGCTCGGTGTTAGCACTTACTTACTTTTGTTCGTGATCCCAAAATTTAAGCAGATTTTTGACTCTTTTGGTGCGCCCCTACCTTGGCTCACACGGCAAGTGCTGGCATTGTCTGATTGGATGACCACCCATGCGCCGACCATTGCCGCTATCTTGATTGTCCTGATGTTATCGCATAAATGGCTACAACAGCATCGCCCGCGCTATCGGTACCACTATCACCGCTGGCTACTTAAACTGCCTATCATCGGTGAGGTGCTGAGCAAAGCCTGTATCGCGAAGTTTTCCCGCACACTGGCCACAACCTTTAGCGCTGGGATCCCACTGATCTCCGGACTTAAATCGGCAACCAATATTCTCACCAACGACTATTATGCACACGGACTCATTCGAGTGTCTGCACACACAGCTACCGGGATCCCGCTCTATCAAGCGTTACGTGAAAGTGGCCGCTTTCCCAATATGATGACGCAAATGATCATGATTGGTGAAGAGTCTGGCGCGTTAGACACCATGCTTAATCGGGTGGCAGTGATTTACGAGGAAGAGGTTGATAACACCGTCGATAATCTGGGTAAGATCATTGAGCCACTGCTGATTTTAGTACTCGGATTACTCATTGGTGGCTTGGTGGTTGCCATGTACCTTCCTATTTTTAATCTGATGTCCGTTCTCGGCTAAGCCAAGATAGAGTCTCGATACGTAACGCGCTATGATTCGCGCACAACAAGCAACAAGTAATAAGCAGGTGTCATGTTGGTGTTCTCCTCCCCGTTTTTTATCGTGATAGCCGGCCTGCTGGGTCTGGTTTTTGGCAGCTTTTTAAACGTGGTGATCGCCCGTTTACCGACAATGATGGAACGCCAGTGGCGCCAAGAATGCCGGCTTAGCTTTCCTGACGCCAATATCGATGCGCCAGACGACACGCGCTTTGATTTAAGCTTACCCGCTTCGCATTGCCCACATTGCCACACAGCGATTGCTTGGTACGACAATATCCCGCTGATTAGCTGGCTCGCGTTAAAAGGCCACTGCCGGCATTGTCAAACCCGGATCAGTAAGCGGTATCCGTTAATTGAGCTGATGGGTGCCCTCGTCTGCATACTGCCCGCTTGGCTCATCACCTCACCTGGTTGGGCCATCGCAGTGATGGGCGCAAGCCTGACATTACTTGCGCTGACGATGATCGACTGGGACACCATGCTGCTCCCCGATCAAATCACGTTGCCGCTTCTTTGGGCCGGGATCGCACTCGCACTCATCGGCGTCAGCCCAGTATCATTGGCAGACAGCGTAACAGGCGCCATGATTGGCTACCTCAGCCTCTGGAGCTTATTTTGGACATTCAAACTGATCACTGGCAAAGAAGGCATGGGCTACGGTGATTTTAAGCTTTTTGCTGCCTTGGGCGCTTGGGTGGGCTGGCAAGCGTTACCCCTGTTAATTTTAATGGCCTCCATGAGCGGGGCCGTTGTCGGCGCGCTATGGCTTCGTTCTCAGCGGCAAGGTATGCAACATGCGTTTGCCTTTGGCCCTTTCATTGCCACGGCTGGCTGGCTAAGTCTGCTTTGGGGCGATAGCCTGTTACACTGGTATCTGTCACACATTTTAGGAGTCATCTAATGGCATGGGTAGTCGGATTAACCGGCGGGATTGGTAGCGGTAAAACCACAGTAGCGGACCGGTTTGCCGCAAAAGGGATCGATATTGTCGATGCTGACGTGATTGCACGTGAGGTAGTAAAACCTGGCAGCCAAGGACTGGATGCGATTGTGGCGCGCTTTGGTGCGTTGGCATTAAATCATGATGGTAGCCTGGCGCGGGCGTGGCTTCGTGAGCGTGTATTTAGCCAACCAGACGACAAGCAATGGCTTGACGATTTACTCCACCCGTTGATTCGTACCCGCATGATTCAAGCTTGCGCCGACGCGCAATCTCAGTATTGTTTGCTTGTCGTGCCCTTATTAGTAGAAAATAACCTGATGACATTAGCCGATCGCATCCTTGTGGTGGATGTTGACCCGGCCACCCAGATAACCCGAACCTTGGCGCGCGATCAGGTCAGCCAACAACAAGTTCAGGCAATCTTGGCCGCGCAAGCCAGTCGTCAACAACGCCTCGACGTGGCTGATGACGTGATCGACAATACCCACACGGAGGCGGAACTTGATCGACAAGTTGATGCCTTACACCACACGTATTTAACCTTGGCAACCCAGGCAAACGCCGGTGTATAGCCGGACAGGATAGCTCAACGCTTATGACCAGCCTCACTGTGTATGAACACCCACTCAATGAACAGGTGCGTATTTATTTGCGCCTGGAGTACCTGCTCGACCAACTGGACGAAGTGAGCGGCCTTTCAGCACCCTGCCACCATATTCAATTTTTCCGCAGTTTATTCGATTTATTGGAAATTTTAGAGCAGGTGCAAGTAAAAGCAGACTTAGCCAAGGATTTGGATAAACTGAAGAAAAAGCTCAACGCATGGGCAAACGTACCGCAAGTGGATCAAACCCAGCTGAATCAGCTACTCGATCAGGTGGCCGCGCACCAACGTTCGGTGCTCCAGGCCAAACGCTTTGGTCAGCCTCTGCGGGAAGATCGCTTCTTAACCAGCATCAAGCAACGCTTCTCGATTCCCGGTGGCAGTTGCAGTTTTGATTTACCCGTTTTCCATTATTGGTTGCATCAGCCGCTCGCGGCCCGGCAAAATGCGATTCAAACTTGGATGGCTACCCTATCGCCGCTGCGTGATGCACTCGCTTTTTGGCTGCAACTAACACGCGAAAGCGCACACGGCGGCACCGCAACAGTAAAACAAGGGTTTTATCAACAAGAAGCCGATGGCGCTTGTTTAATTCGGCTAAAACTGGCACCGGATCTGGGCGTGTATCCTTTGGTATCAGGCCATAAAAACCGCTTCGCCATCCGGTTTATGCCATTTGACGATGATCATGAGGTCGCCGACAATATGCCTGTTCATATCAGTGTCTGTTAAGGAGAAGTACGTGAGTAATACCCCCACTGTGGTGAAATGCCCGACCTGTCAACAGCCTGTGGTTTGGGGAGAGGTGAGTCCACACCGTCCATTTTGTAGTAAACGCTGTCAACTGATCGATTTAGGTGAGTGGGCCAGTGAAGAAAAAGCCATCCCCGGCGCACCTGATATCTCGGATGATGACTTGTGGTCAGAAGAGCAGCCCGACTGAGCAGGCTGCATTCACTTCACTGAGCAGGCTGCGCTCACTTCGCGTAGCAAACTGTATTAACACAATAGCGAGCGTCCTTCGCCCCGTTCGCGTGTTAGTCTTGGTGTTAATGCTAGTGCTAGTGCTAGTGCAACCGAGTCAAAATCGGGCGTGAATTTTCTCAAGTACGGCGTCATTCGCCTCTGGAAACGTATAGTTATCCAGCTCAGCGATAGGCGCCCAAACCCCCTCTTGGCCTTCACAACCAGCCGGCTCACCATCAAAACGACACACTAAGAAAAAATCTAAGCTCAAGGCTTTGTCTGGAAAATCAAAGTCTAACGAAATAAACGGACTGACCTCGGTGGCATCAATACCCACTTCTTCTTTGAGTTCACGGAGCAGAGCGCGTTTAGGCGTTTCACTGCCTTCAATTTTCCCGCCCGGAAACTCCCACTTTCCTCCTTGGTGGGCCTGATCGTGACGACGTGTAATAAACACCTGATCTTGTGCCGAATTGACAATAATGCCCGCGGCAATACTTACCCGTTTCATGCACTCTCCTAATAATAAAAAAAGGCCGCGAAAACGGCCTTTTTGCTAACACAGGGTCAGGGGCTAGATTCTACCGTGACACTGTTTAAATTTCTTCCCTGATCCGCAAGGACAAGGCTCATTTCGGCCAACTTTTCGCCCATCACGTACCACGGTTTCGTTGCCGCTGTCGTCACGTTCAGCGCTTTCACCATCATCAAACTGGTTTTCAGCCTGCGCATGATTAATCTGTTGCTGACGCGCCGCTTTCTCAGCACGTGCTTGACGTTCAGCTTCCATGCGCTCAACGTCGTCAGGCTGCTGAACACGAACACGACTCAAAGCGGTCACGACATCGGTTTTTAGTGCATCTAACATGCCTTCAAACAGCTCAAACGACTCGCGCTTATACTCTTGTTTCGGGTTTTTCTGGGCATAGCCACGCAAATGAATGCCTTGACGCAGATGATCCATCGCCGCCAAGTGCTCTTTCCAAAGGGTGTCGAGCGTTTGTAGCATGACCGCCTTTTCAAAGTTACGCAGCGTTTCCGCGCCAACGGCTTCTTCTTTACCTTTGTACACCTCAATTAAGGCAGTCAGAATACGTTCACGCAGCAACTCTTCGTAGAGCTTGTCATCTTCATCCAACCATTGTTGAATCGGCAGCTCGATATCAAAATCGGCTTTTAAGCGCTTCTCAAGCCCAGCAATATCCCACATTTCTTCTAACGACTGTGGCGGGATATATTGGTTAACAATGGTATTAACCACGTCTTCGCGGTTGTGCTCAATCATCTCACTGATGTCATTTGAGACGAGCAATGCATCACGCAATTCATAAACCACTTTACGTTGATCGTTGGCAACATCATCGAACTCAAGCAGCTGCTTACGAATATCAAAGTTACGGCCTTCAACTTTGCGCTGCGCATTCTCAATGGCTTTGTTAACCCAGGGGTGTTCAATCGCTTCCCCTTCAGCCATCCCGAGGCGCTTCATCATATTGGACACCTTCTCTGATGCAAAAATGCGCATCAGTGAGTCGTCCATGGATAGGTAAAAACGGGTTGAGCCCGGATCACCTTGACGTCCCGCACGACCACGTAATTGGTTATCAATACGACGCGATTCGTGACGTTCGGTACCAATGATGTGTAAGCCCCCGGCTTCGACCACTTGGTCGTGCAGCTGTTGCCATTTTTCTTTCGCCGCTTCCACTTGGGCATCGGTGGGGTTTTCGACATCACCGAGAACCTGTTTCCAGCTTCCGCCCAGAACAATATCCGTGCCACGGCCCGCCATGTTGGTCGCAATGGTGACTGCGCCTGGATAACCGGCTTGTTCCACAATATCCGCTTCGTGCGCGTGGAACTTCGCATTCAGTACCTGGTGCTTAATGCCATCTTTGTTAAGCGCATCAGACAACAGCTCAGACTTTTCAATCGATACCGTGCCCACCAATACAGGCTGACCGGCTTTTGCACGTGCTTTGATGTCTTCAGCAATCGCGACAAACTTTTCTTTCTCGGTCATATAAACCTGATCCGCATGGTCTTTTCGCACCATCGGACGGTTGGTGGGGATCACAACGGTATCGAGTCCATAAATCGACTGGAACTCGAACGCTTCGGTATCAGCGGTCCCGGTCATACCTGAAAGCTTATCGTAGAGACGGAAAAAGTTCTGGAAGGTAATCGAGGCCAGTGTTTGGTTCTCGTTTTGGATTTTCACCCCTTCCTTGGCTTCTACGGCTTGGTGTAAGCCTTCAGACCAGCGACGACCTGGCATAGTACGGCCAGTGTGCTCATCAACAATGATGATCTCGTCGTCTTTAATGATGTAATCAACATCACGCTCAAACAAAACATGCGCACGCAGGGCGGCATTAATGTGATGGATAAGGCTGATGTTGGCGGGCGAGTAAAGGGTATCATCCTCTCCCATCAAGCCGTTTTTCTTCAGCAAGTCTTCAACAAACTCTTGACCGTTTTCGGTCATGTAAACCTGCTTCGCCTTTTCATCGACCGTGAAATGGCCATCACCTTGATAATCTTCGGTGTCTTCTTCTGCTTGCTGCTTTAAGCTCGGAATCAAGGCATTAATGCGCTGATACATTTCGGAGCTATCTTCTGCCGGCCCCGAGATAATTAATGGCGTTCGCGCTTCATCAATTAAGATGGAATCGACCTCATCGACGATAGAGAAGTAGCGATCACGCTGAACGCGGTCTTCGGCGCGAAACGCCATATTGTCACGCAAATAATCAAAACCGAATTCGTTATTCGTGCCGTACAGCACATCGCACGCATAGGCGGCTTTTTTGGCCTCTGGCGGCATATTCGGTACATTGACGCCAACCGTCATCCCTAGAAACTCGAACAAAGGACGGTTGGTTTCAGCATCACGCTCGGCCAAGTAATCATTGACGGTGATAATGTGAACCGACTTGCCGGTTAACGCGTTCAGGTAGGAAGGCAGGGTCGCCGTGAGCGTTTTACCCTCACCGGTACGCATCTCGGCAATTTTGCCGTTATGCAGCACAATCCCACCAATCATCTGCACATCAAAATGGCGCAGACCGAAGACACGCTTCGAGGCTTCTCGTACTGTTGCAAAGGCTTCTGGAATAAGATCATCCAGTTCAGCGCCTTGATCTAAGCGCTCGCGGAACTCAACGGTTTTAGCTTTTAGCGCATCGTCGTTCAACGCTTCAAATTGGGGTTCGAGTTTGTTGATTTCATCAACAACTTTTCGCAGCCGACGCAAGGTGCGGTCATTTCGGCTTCCGATAACTTTAGTCAGGACTTTCGATAACATGGCGTTGCCGGTACTCTTTTTAATGGTCTTCCCACATGGGCGGCCGCTACACTGCCACTCTGTTGGCGTGTTTCAGTTCAACGCGGGTTGGCTTAAGCTCATCGATTCAACATGAGATAACAAGGCTTATCTCTTTTAAGTGGAGCCAAATCGGACAGAATTCAAGGGCGATCACGCCGCTTCACAACAATTTCCACGTAACTGATAATGTGATAGACGGAAGGGGAAAAGGCTCTCCCTTATCGCCGTACCCATGCGACACTTACCTGTGAATGATTCGCGCACTGTATATTGTACTCCCCCAGCAATCCCTAATTGATCAAATGGGTTAGCTTACATGCTGGGGTCACGCATGTATGATAAGGTAAAATAGTCTCACATCCTATGACAAATCTAGGACTCAAGGGATCAATTAGCGAAAATTAGACGCTGTGCGCCCGTTCCCACACCGAATTGATGACAAAAAAGGCAGTTATTGTGCTATGAGAGACCATCGTCCTCGCTCAACGCTACACCTGCTAGAGAGCGACTCCAACAACATTGCCCAACGCGCGGTTGAGCTTGCGAAGTTAAATAAACTTATTTTGGCATTGTTGCCCGGTGAAACCTCAAAGGCATGTCGCGTTGCCAATTATCGTGATGGCGTATTAGTGATTGAAGTAGGTAGCGCCGCTTGGGCCATGCGGCTTAACTATGAGCGTCAGCACCTGCTCTCGGTGTTACGCACCAAAGGCCTCGCTAGCTTGACGACCATTGAGGTGAATATTAATCCAGCATTAGCTGCCGCGGACAGAACAGACCACGATAAGGCCCCTTCTCGTCATCTTAGCCAAGCCTCTGGCGAGTTGCTTCGCGCGTTAGGGGAAGGCGCTTCCCCAACATTAAAAGCACGATTTGAAGCATTAGCTAACCTGGCCCATGATCAAAAAAAGCCAGAGTAAACTCCGGCTTTTTTATCTTAATCTCGTATTTGGTTACGATGCCTAGCGGTTAGGCTTCATACCGCTTTCTGTCAGCGGTCACACCATCTTGTGGCTTATACTAGTTAGTAGCTTATACGCAAGTAGTAGCTTATGCGCAAGGATATCGCTTAGGCCAATACCATTCCCGGTTCAGCAAATGCCACAGGAGAGGTTTCAGTCTCTTCAAATGTGACCCACTCCCACGCTTCTTGATCGGCTAACACCGCGCGTAACAGCTTGTTGTTTAACGCATGGCCTGATTTATAGGCGCGCATTTCACCAAGAATACTGTGTCCACACATGTACAAGTCACCAATGGCATCCAGGACTTTGTGCTTAACCAGTTCATTGTCAAAACGTAGGCCGTCTTCGTTCAAGATGCGATAATCATCCAGAACAATCGCGCAGTCAAAGCTGCCACCCAGACACAAGTTTTGTGACTGCAAGTATTCGATATCACGCATAAAACCGAAGGTTCGCGCGCGGCTCAAGTCTTTAATAAAAGATTGACTTGAGAAGTCGAGCACCAAGTTTTGTTGCTCCGATTCAATCGCCGGATGGTCGAATTCGATGGCAAAGTCGAGACGGAAGCCATTATAAGGCAACAGTTCCGCCCACTTATCATCGTCTTCAATGCGAACAGGCTTTTTGATACGAATGAATCGTTTTGGCGCATTTTGGACATCGATACCCGCAGACTGCAGCAAGAAAATAAACGGGCTTGAACTGCCATCCATAATCGGGATTTCTGGCGCATTCACTTCGATAATGATGTTATCGATACCCATTCCTGCTATTGCAGCACTGAGATGCTCAACGGTTGAGATGCGAACACCCGCGTCATTCACTAAGGCGGTGCACAGCATGGTATCGCGCACATCCTCAGGGTTGGCCGGAAAATCAACCGGCGGCTCCATGTCAGTGCGACGATAAATCACACCGGTGTTGGCAGGAGCCGGACGCAGAGTAAGCGTAACCTTACGCCCAGAGTGGAGACCCACACCAGTCGTTTGGACCATACTTTTCAATGTTCGCTGTCTAATCATCGGCTTATCTCAACTTTTTCTCAAAAAAGTGTGCTCTGCGTCACTCATTACCCTGTCACCTTAGACAAGGGGAGCGAGATGGTAGCACATCACTGGCTACAAACCAAGCAATTGCGATCAGTCAGCTTGTTTACGCAAAAACGCAGGAATATCGAGATAATCATGCTCAGTCTGCGATTTTGGTGCTGCATTCGATGAAGCAGCTGGCTGCTCTTTCGCCGCTGGATTTGAACTTGCCGCCTGAGGTTTATCCTGCAAAGGCTGTGCCTTTTTAGGCTCGGCTTTTGCTTGCCCAGACTGTGCATTGGTGACCAAGGTAATGTCTGGCTTACGTTCGTTGCCAATCCCGGTCGCCACCACAGTCACTCGCAGCTCGTCGCTCATTTCTGGATCCATCGACGTTCCGATCACCACAGTGGCATTGTCTGATGCAAATGCTTTGACGGTGTTACCCACGGTCTCGAACTCATCAAGACGCATATCAAAGCCTGCTGTAATGTTGACTAGCACACCACGCGCACCCGCCAAGTCGATGTCTTCAAGAAGTGGGCTAGAAATTGCCATCTCTGCCGCTTCTTCAGCACGATCTTCGCCCGTTGCAACACCACTGCCCATCATTGCGTGTCCCATTTCTGACATCACAGTGCGTACGTCAGCAAAGTCGACGTTAATATGGCCAGGGCGTGTGATCAGTTCTGCAATCCCTTGTACGGCATTGCGTAACACATCGTTCGCCTTCGCAAAGGCATCCAGCAAGGTAATGCCGCGACCTAGCACCTTAAGCAATTTTTCGTTGGGAATCGTAATCAGCGAGTCAACTTGCTTTGACAGCTCTTCGATTCCTTGCTCGGCAAACGCCAGTCGCTTTTTACCTTCGAAGCTGAAAGGTTTGGTGACCACAGCAACGGTCAGAATCCCCATTTCTTTCGCGATTTCCGCGATAACAGGCGCTCCCCCGGTGCCGGTACCACCGCCCATTCCGGCTGCGATAAATACCATATCGGCACCTTCGAGCTCAGCTTTAATCGCATCGCGATCTTCGAGTGCGGAATCACGCCCAACTTGCGGATTTGCCCCCGCGCCAAGTCCTTTGGTGATATCACCGCCAATTTGAATGACCGTGCCGACACTGCTTTTCCGTAGTGCTTGGGCATCCGTATTAATGCTAATAAAGTCAACCCCTTCGATTGACTCACGCACCATATGTTCAACGGCGTTACCACCGCCACCGCCAATGCCGACGACCTTAATCACCGCATCGTCAGACATTTCCATCATCGGTTCAAACATGAGTTCTCTCCGTCCTTCCTGTTCGCATCAGGGTTAAAATTCTTTCTTAAACCAGCTACTCAGCGTCTTAATCCAGCTAGCCACAGCCCGCTTTTGTTCTGGTTCACTCGTTTCTGTCAGCAAGCTTTCTTTACCGTAGTGTAAAAGCCCAACCGCGGTTGCATAGCAAGGCGCTTGTACATAATCAGTCAGTCCCGTGACATTGGCTGGCTGTCCAACACGCACTTGGTTTTGGAACACGCGTTCCGCGCATTCAACCAGCCCGTGCATTTGTGATGCCCCGCCAGTAAGCACTATTCCAGCTGCCATTTGATGTTTCACACCATCGCTACGCAGTTTTTCTTGAATGGCGACTAATTTTTGATTCACCAGCCCCAACAATTCTGAACAACGCGGCTCAATCACTTCAGACAAGGTTTGTCGCTGTAACGTCCGCGACGGGCGTCCACCCACGCTCGGCACATTGACTTTTGCATCCTTATTCACCAGCTCACTCAATGCACAGCCATATTTCACTTTAATGTCTTCTGCATCCGCCAGTGGGGTGCCAAAGGCATAGGCTATATCGCTGGTGATCACATTGCCCGCATAAGGAATGACCTCAGCATGCCGAAGTGCGCCGCCGGTCCAAACTGCAAGATCCATGGTGCCGCCGCCAATATCGACCACGCACACGCCGAGCTCTCGTTCATCCGGCGTGATCACCGCATGGCTCGCTGATAGCCCGGAGAAAATCAATTGATCGACTCTAAGACCACAACGCTCCACGGCTTTCTCAATATTTTTCGCGGTATCATTGTGACATGTGATGAGGTGCACACTGGCTTCCATCCTTACGCCAGATAGGCCGAGCGGATTTTTGATCCCTTCTTGGTAATCGATTTTGTATTCTTGCGGAATCACATGCAGCACGCGCTGCTCATCACTGATTTTGACCGACTTTGCGGTATGAATCACGTTGTCTATATCGTCTTGGGTAACCTCTTCATCCGAAATTGTCCCCATGCCTCTCTCAGTTTGGCAGTGAATGTGCTTTCCTGACAAAGAAAGATAGACAGAACTGATTTGGCAATCGGCCATCATCTCTGCTTCATTCACCGCACGCTGAACAGATTTAACCACAGATTCTAAGTCGTTAACGCCACCCTTATCCATGCCGCGTGATGGGCTGCTGCCCACACCCAGTACGTTGATGGTGCCGTCTGGCAGTACTTCACTGACCAGAGTAGACACTTTGGACGTCCCAATATCGAGCCCAACTATCAGTGACTTATCTGTCGTTTTATTCATTCACACCATCTCTTAATCTTGGCTATTCGCGGGGCCTGTTTCGCTTTTCCAGCCAACGGCCGCGCCCGTGTCATAACGCAAATCTACATAGGCAATTGTTTTATCTTGCGCACTGATCCGCGGGTATAACGCGACCAAGCGAGCAAGCCGTTCTTGCCGGGCTGTCCGCCCTAACTCAATCCGTACGCCATCTCGTGTCACGATACGCCAAGACCGACGTTTATTCAGTGACAGCGCTTGTATCGATAAACCAATTTTCCGCAGTTTCTTTTCCAGTTCACGACTCGTCGCCAGCACTTCTTCAGCTGAGCCGGGTGTGCCATGTAGCGAAATTAACGATTTGTCAGCCACATCACTGGGTGAACCATCAAAAACCTCACCGCTTGGTGTGAGCAACTTTTGCCCGTTCCAAATCGCACTCGCGCGATATTCAGTGATGTGCACCTTCAAGGTATCCGGCCATTGCTTTCTCACGGCCACATGCTTCACCCAAGGCAGAGCCTCAATGCTGCGCTGGATGCTATCCACATCCTGCAGCATAAAGCTCTTTAACTCGCCCACTAACAACACCGCCTCTCGGACTTGCGTCGCTGTCACGTAAGTCTGGTCGCCTTCGAGCATCAGTTGCGATAAGGGGAGCTGCTGCTCATCACTCATCCAATCAATCACACGAGCTAGACCAAAGAGCATCAGGATAATAACCCCAATTAAAAACGCGAGTGATGCGCTTTTTTGGCGATCCAGCTGCACCATTCCTTGCACTCGTGTAAGGGCATTAACCATGCTCATACCTATCTTATCGCCTTGTGTCGATGCTACTTGACACTCATCGCGAAAAAACCGACTGATTATAGCGATCCCGCGCCAAGCACTCCAACACAGATATGCATTTTCATACATAAGCTGGGATCTATTGCGCGCATTTTGGCTCCTGAACGCGATAAAAATCTATTTTTTGGTCACCAAGAGCGCAATTGCGCGCCGTTTTTACGTTGCCAACTTGTGTTTTATTGTGCCATTTCAGCCTTGTCTAGCTGTTTTGCCGCTAAGTTTTTCGCTACTTTACCAATATCTCCCGCCCCTTGTGTTAAAACCAAGTCATTCGCTTGAATAACATTAGCGAGCGCGGAGGGTAAGGCATCGGCGTTCGGCACAAAAATCGGGTCCAGCTTACCGCGAGCGCGAATGCTACGACAAAGACTTCTCCCATCGGCTCCCGCAATCGGGGTTTCACCAGCCGCATACACATCTAGCATCAGCAACACGTCGACTTTTTCCAACACATTGGCAAAATCATCATAAAGATCGCGCGTACGACTATAACGATGTGGCTGAAAAATCATAACCAAGCGATGGTTTTGCCAGCCACCGCGTGCGGCTTTAATCGTAACATCCACTTCGCTAGGGTGATGGCCGTAATCGTCCACCAGCAAGGCAGTGCCGTCATCGACCGGGAACTCGCCAAGTTGATCAAAACGGCGTCCCGTCCCGGCAAAATTAGCGAGGGCACGTAAAATAGCGTCGTCGTCCACCCCGTCTTCGGTTGCTACCGCAATCGCTGCTGCCGCATTCAGGGCGTTGTGCTGGCCTGGCGTATTCAAGCGAATGGTCAAGGTTTCGCGGCCAGGGCGTGTCACTTTAAAAATGCCACATTGCCCATGTTGCTGGTAATCATGTAAACATACATCCGCATCCTGCGAGAACCCATAGGTGATCACTTGACGACCAATCGACGGAATTAACTCGCGAACCACGGGATCATCAATGCACACCACCGCTAAACCATAGAACGGCAGATTATGGAGAAAGTCGATAAACGTCTGTTGCAGTTTTGCGAAACTACCGCCATAGGTATCCATGTGATCCGCTTCAATATTGGTCACAATGGCGACCATAGGCTGCAAGTGTAAAAACGACGCGTCGCTCTCATCCGCCTCTGCAATCAAATAACGACTGCTTCCCAAACGTGCATTGGTGCCCGCACTTTTTACTAACCCGCCATTCACGAAAGTGGGATCCAGGCCTGCCTCAGAAAAGATCTGCGTCACCATCGCGGTCGTGGTGGTTTTGCCGTGGGTACCGGCAACGGCAATACCATGCCGGTAGCGCATTAATTCGGCAAGCATTTCTGCCCGTCTGACCACCGGGATCCGTAAAGCTTTTGCCGCTTCAACTTCCGGGTTGTCAGCTTTAATCGCTGTTGATACCACCACCACACTGGCTTGTTCTATATGGCTCGCTTGATGACCGATAAAGATCTGCGCCCCCATGGATGCCAATCGCTCCGTGACGATATTCTGTGCAAGATCCGAGCCAGTTATTTGGTAACCTTCATTAATCAGCACCTCAGCAATACCGCACATGCCTGCACCGCCAATCCCGACAAAATGGATCCGCTTGACCCGGCGCATTTCCGGGATCATGGCGCGAAGTTTTTCCAGCTGCTGATTATCCAATTTACCCATTATCTATTCTCTATGTGTTTGCGTGTGCGGTAATAGCATCCGCAACGCGGGCATCTGCATCAATAATGGCAGCGTCACGCGCCGCCGTCGCCATCGCTAACAGGCGGTGGCGGTCTAACCGATTGATTGTTTCCGCCAGTGACTGGGCGGTCAGTGATGGCTGCTCAATCATTAAAGCCGCACCACGAGAGACTAAGTAATCACCGTTGAGTGCTTGTTGCCTATCTGCATGCATAAAAGGGACGAAAATCGCCCCAACGCCAGCCGCCGCTAATTCAGACACGGTAAGCGCGCCGCTTCGACAAATTACCACATCGGCCCAAGCGTAAGCCTCGGCCACGTCATCAATAAATTCGCTCACATCAACATCGACCATTCCGGCGTGTTGATAAGCGGAAAGCGTCTTTTCCGCATTATTTTTTCCGGCTTGATGACGCACCGTCACCGACTGTTCTAGCCGTGGCATTGCCTCAGGCACCGTTTGATTGAGGATACGTGCGCCTTGACTGCCCCCCATCACCAAAATACGTAGTGCACCTTGACGGTCTGCGAATCGTTGCGCGGGATCCGGGAGGTCACACACGTCTCGACGTACTGGATTCCCAACCACCGGCTGCCCATCAAACGCGCCCGGGAAGGCTTGCAACACTTGCTTGGCAACTTTGGCTAACCACTGATTGGTCAGCCCCGCCACGGCATTTTGCTCATGGAGGATCACTGGCACACCACTTAACCAAGCGGCGATTCCGCCTGGGCCACTGACATAACCGCCCATGCCCAACACCGCATCGGGTTTGACACGTTTAATCACTTGGCGTGCCTGCCAAATGGCACTGACAATCATCCAAGGGGCTCGTAGCTTGCGCATCAGTCCGGATCCAATCAAGCCTTTGACACGAATAAATGCGATCTCGATACCATATTTGGGAACGAGTTCGGCTTCCATGCGATCAGCGGTACCGAGCCAACAGATTTCCCATCCCTGCTTTTCTAAAAACTTGGCGACCGCAAGGCCGGGAAATACATGACCACCGGTCCCGCCTGCCATCACTAATAATCGTTTTTTAGTCATGTTTATGATCTTTACCTTGATAAGGGGTTTTTTGGTGCGCTTGAGACGTCGCTAAGCGGTATTCGTGATCAATGCGCAGTAACAAGGCCACCGCGACTGCCATAATCACCAAGCTCGATCCCCCGTAGCTGATCAGTGGCAAGGTTAACCCTTTGGTCGGCAACATGCCCGCCGCCGCACCGACATTCACCAGGGTTTGAAAGGCAAACCAAATGCCAATGCCAAAGGCTAAAAAACCACCGAATAACTGGTTTTGCGCCAGACAGTGCTTTCCAATAAAAAGCGCTTTGAATACGAGGAAAAAAATAAGACACAGAATCACACTTACACCCACGAGTCCGAGTTCCTCGGCAATGACCGCAAAGACAAAGTCAGTGTGCGCCTCCGGTAAATACTCTAACTTTTGAATCGAATTCCCTAGCCCTTGGCCAAACCAGCCGCCACGTCCAAATGCCATCAGTGATTGCGTCAGCTGGTAGCCACTGCCAAACGGGTCTTGCCAAGGATCTAAAAACGCAGTGACTCGCCGCACTCGATAGGGTTCAGCAATGATTAAGCCCGCGACCAAGGTCAGACCCGTCATCAACAAGGCGATAAACTGCCACAATTTTGCCCCAGCCATAAACAACATGCCCACGGTGGTCACAAACATCACCACCACTGAGCCTAAATCCGGTTGAATCAGCAACAACCCTGCAAACAGCAGCAACACAGCCAGCGGCTTGGCAAAACCACGGAAATGTTCACGGACTTCACCATGGCGGCGCACCAGATACCCGGCTAAAAAGACAAATAAAGATAACTTGGCAATCTCTGCCGGTTGGATATTGATCCCCGCGATAGAAATCCATCGTACCGCGCCATTGACCGAGCGACCCACCACCAACACCGCCAGCAAGAGAATCGATGAGATCAATAACATGTAGCCACTGTAGCGCTGCCAAAGTTTGACAGGGATATACATCACCGCCACCGCCGCCAACATGGCAACCAGCAAATAAAAGGCATGGCGTTTGGCAAACAAAAAGGGGGCATCCGCCAGTCGTAATCCAACCGGGAGCGAGGCTGAGGTGACCATGACAAGGCCAATAACCATTAGGAGCAGAGACGTCCACACCAATTGGCGATCGTACAGTCCCCCCGGCGATGGCGTTCGGAGCCACTGCCAACAATATTTGGGGAATGCACGCACTGCTGTCATAACGGCCTCGCGATAACAGATTCTACGCCGGCAACAAACGCCTGACCACGAGCGGCAAAGTTAGTAAATTGATCCAAACTTGCACACGCTGGCGACAGCAATACCATGTCGCCTTTCGTTGCAGCCGTTGCCGCGGCATCGATGGCTTGTTGCAGGGTATCAAAGCACTGTGCCGACGCGTCCAGTGCGGCCAATTGGGCTTGATCTTTACCAAAACAGTAAAGCCTGACAGGTAACTTGGCGAGTGCAGGCTGCAACACACTAAAGTCGGCGCCTTTACCCTCTCCGCCTACTAACAAGTGTAAGTAACCGCTCACTTCAAGACCATCAAGCGCCGCTAACGTACTGGCAACATTGGTGGCTTTGGAGTCATTCACCCAGATCACACCTTGGTGCTCAGCGACTTTTTGACAACGATGTGCCAGTCCAGTGTATGTGCGCAGCGCGGTGATTTGAGCGGGCTGGCTCATCCCGACACTATCAGCCAATGCCATGGCCGCGAGGCTGTTTGCTACATTATGGCGACCAACAAGGCTCAGTGAGGACACCGGTAGCACAGGCTTTCCTTGCGCCGATAACCACGCTTGCCCATCGTCAGTGCACAAACAGTAATCGCCCTGGCTAAAGCCAAACAAACACATGTCGGCATCAATCTGTGTCTGTGCATCATCTGCATTGCCGATCAAGGTAGTTGCATGGGTAAAAATACGACATTTCGCCGCCTGATAATCCGCCAAGCTTTGATACCTGTCCATGTGATCTTCTGAGAAGTTCAAGAAGGCGGCGCCTTGAAGGGTCAATGACTCAGTGGTTTCCAATTGAAAGCTGGACAGCTCTAACACATAGAGGTCGTGGCCTTTGTCGAGCAAATCCAGTGCCGCCACGCCGATATTACCGCCCACGCCCACATTAATGCCGTCAGCGTTCGCCATTTCTCCCACCAGCGCCGTGACCGTACTTTTGCCATTTGAGCCGGTAATCGCCACTGCGGGCTTATCGCAGTACCAAGCGAAGAGTTCAATATCACCAACAATGGGCGTGCCCGCGGCATGAACAGGCGCCAAGACGGGGGTGGCAAGCGAGATACCAGGATTAATCACCACCAAGTCAGCTGACGCCAGCCATGCCGAATGCCAGCTTCCCGTATGTCGTGCGACCGTCTCTGGCAGCTGCGCCTCTCCAGGAGGGGATTGGCGCGAATCCATCACGCGGATCATGGCGTCAGGATGATGGCGAGCAATAAAGTTCACCACTGAGAGGCCGGTGATCCCCAGCCCCATCACCACGATATGCTTAAACTCGGTTAATGTGCGGTGGCCTGGTTGCGTCATGGTTAACGGACCTTCAAGGTGGCGAGGGCAATCAACACCAGCATCAAAGAAATAATCCAAAACCGTACGATCACCCGAGGCTCTGGCCAGCCTTTCAATTCATAATGGTGATGAATCGGCGCCATACGGAAAATCCGTTGTCCCCGCAGTTTGTACGAGCCTACCTGCAAGATCACTGAGATGGTTTCCATCACGAACACCCCGCCCATGATGATCAATAGCAATTCTTGACGGACCAGCACGGCGATCGTGCCCAATGCACCGCCCAACGCCAGTGAGCCCACATCGCCCATAAAAACTTGCGCCGGATAGGTGTTGAACCACAAAAAGCCCAGCCCCGCGCCAACAATGGCCGCGCAAACCACAACCAGTTCACTGCTGTATTCGATATACGGAATATGCAGGTAGCTGGCGAAATTGACGTTACCGGTCGCCCAAGCAATAAAGGCGAAGCCGCCGGCAACCATCACGGTTGGCAAAATAGCCAAGCCATCTAAGCCATCAGTGAGGTTCACCGCATTGCTGGTTCCCACGATGACAAAGTAAGTGAAGACAATATAAAACAGACCAAGCTGGGGCATCACGTCTTTAAAGAAAGGCACCACCAGTTGTGTCGCCGCGGTGTCATTGCCATGGGCGTAGAGCGCGAACGCCACCCCGAGTGCGATCGCAGATTGCCAAAAGTACTTCCAGCGGGCGACTAATCCATCGGTATTTTTACGCACTACCTTGCGGTAGTCATCAACAAAACCAATCGCACCGTATCCCAGTAGCACGACCATCACAGCCCACACATAGGGGTTGGATAAATCGGCCCACAACAAAACGGTTAAACTAATGGCAGCAACAATTAAGACCCCGCCCATCGTCGGCGTACCGCGTTTGCTAAAGTGAGATTCGGGGCCCTCCTCGCGAACAACTTGACCAATCTGCATCGACTGTAAACGTCGAATCAGACGTGGGCCGGCCCAAAGCGAGAAAACCAATGCCGTCAGTGCACTAACAATGGCGCGAAATGTCAGGTATTCAAACAAGCGCATTGAGGGTAAAAGGTTTTGTAGTACTTCCGCTAGCCATAAAAGCATTAGCAAGCCTCCTTGATTGCGGTGACAACCGCTTCCATCGCCATCCCTCGGGCGCCTTTAATCAGTATCGTGTCAGGTGTTTGTGTTTTTATCATGGCTACTACGTGCGCAATCAGCGCCTCTTTACTGTCAAAATGATCGCCGCCACAGCGTTCGCTGATCACACGGCTATCGCGTCCGGTCGTGAAGACTCGGTTAACGGCAGCTTGCGCCGCATGCTCTCCAACTTCACGGTGCATTTGCTCACTGTATTCACCCAGCTCTGCCATATCACCGACGATCAGCCAACGCTCACCTGGATAGCTGGCTAAAACATCAATGGCAGACTTCATCGCTGGGACACTGGCGTTATAGGTATCATCAATCAGCCGTAACCCTGGACGAGGCTCACTCACTTGCGTGCGTCCTGCGACGTTTTCTACCGACTCAAGCCCAGTCACGACATCCGCCAGACTCACGCCGGGTAACTGCATCGCCGCACAACCGGCCATTAACGCATTGATAATATTGTGCTTGCCCGGTAGCGGCAGCATCACCGACTGTTGGCTCTGTCCGTCACTCAGCGTGAGCTGATAACAGCCCGCGGTTGTCAGGGCACTATCAATCAAGGTCAGGGGGGCGGCTTGCGTGTCTGTTACCGCAATCACCTGCTTATCTGCCAGGACGTCACCCCATGTATCACCACCGTGGCTACCCTGATTCACCAGCGCTATCCCGCCTTCGGGCAGCCCTTGATAAATTTCGCCTTTGGCAACAGCCACGCCCTCTAATGAGCCGAACCCTTCGAGGTGGGCCGCGGCTAAGTTAGTGACCATGGCAATATCAGGCTTGACCAATGATGTGGTATAGGCAATTTCACCAATATGGTTAGCACCGAGTTCAATCACCGCATAGTGGTGTGCAGGGGTGAGTCGAAACAACGTCAGCGGGACACCGATATCATTATTGAAGTTACCGGCAGTCGATAACGTGGGTCCTTTCTGTGCCAAGATCGCCGCCAGCATTTGTTTGACTGTGGTCTTACCGCAGCTCCCCGTGATCGCAATGGTCGGCACTTGGCATTGCTGTTTGACCCAAGCGCCTAACTGACCCAGGGCAAGGCGTGTATCGTCCACCAGCAATTGGGGTATATCAATGTCCAACTGGCGCGAAACCACCATCGCGGCGGCGCCTGATGCTTTTGCCTGCTCAGCAAAATCGTGGCCATCAAAACGGTCACCTCTCAGCGCGACAAACAGTGCCCCCGCGCGCAGCTCACGCGTATCGGTGGTAATGGCATCGATCGGCGGCGTACCCGACGCGTGATCGGCATAATACACAGTGGCCCCTATCGCATTCGCCAATGTGCTGAGGGTTGTCCGAATCATGATAACTCCTTGAGTCGCGCCGCGACCGTCTCGCGGTCAGAGTAATGCACCTTGCCATGCGCGAGCACTTGATAATCTTCATGGCCCTTGCCCGCCACCAAGATAATGTCGTCGGCTTGCGCTTGCTCGATGACCTGCGTCACCGCTTGAGCGCGGTCATGCTCTACCCATACACGTTCGGGGTTTTGCAGCCCCGCGAGCATATCTTGCGTGATCGACTCAGGGGCCTCACCGCGAGGGTTATCATTGGTCAACACCACCTTGTCGGCATGCTGCTCAGCCACTCGGGCCATCACCGGGCGTTTACGCGTATCACGATCGCCGCCACAGCCAAATACACACCAAAGTGCGCCGTGGCAATGACGTCGTAAGGCCAGTAGTGCTTTCTCAAGCGCATCGGGCGTGTGAGCATAGTCAACCACCACGGTCGGTTTGTCAGGCGCAAGAAAAACCTCCATCCGGCCAATGACGGCGTTTAATTGATCGCTAGTGGCTAACAGGGCATCCAGCGAATAGCCTAAGCCTAATAGGGTCGCCAAACTGACCAAGAGATTGCTGACGTTAAAGTCACCCACCAAGGCGGCATTCAACTCCCCTTGCCCCCAACTGGTTTCGACCATCACACGCACGCCATCGGTGGCAAAATCAATCTGGGTGGCACGCACATAAGGACCGGCGTGGTGTTGCAAAGAATCAGCGTGCAGCGCGACCGCAATCGCCTCGGGCCACTCGCGCAGCCATTGGCGTCCCACCTTATCATCAGCATTAATCACCTTGAGCGGGTTACCCAATGAGAAAATCTGCTTTTTCGCCTCAGCGTATGCCGCTAAGGTGCCGTGATAATCAAGGTGGTCGTGGCTGAGATTAGTGAATACCACCGCATCAAATGCCAAGCTCGCAACGCGGCCTTGCACCAATCCATGCGAGGACACTTCCATCGCGACATGACGGGTACCTTGCTGAACGAAATCGGCTAATTGCGCTTGAATACTAATCGCGTCCCCAGTGGTGTTGTCAGCGGTTTTCAGCGCGCCAATAAAGCCGTTGCCCGTGGTACCCATCACCGCGGTGCGCTTGTCTAGCGATTCAAGCCACTGAGCGATAAGTTGCGACACCGTGGTTTTGCCATTGGTTCCGGTTACACCTATTAACCCGAGGTGTTGCTGAGGATCCTGGTAAAAGCGCGCCGCCATCGCAGAGAGCGCATGAGGTAACGCGCGCAAGCTGATCACTGGCACCTGATCGCGCCAGGCTATCTGGTCGTGTTCACCTTGCTGCACCACAGCCACAGCACCGGCCTGAATCGCGGTATCGATAAACTGGCGACCATCAACTTGGTGGCCTTTTATCGCCACGAATACATCACCTTGACGGATTTTGCGGCTATCCAAGGATAGGTTCCGTACCGGCATCGAGGGCACACCCGCCAGCCAAGGGCTCAGCCATTGGTTTAAATCATTCATCGCCATTCACTTCATTCGCATGCTTTGCCACTTGCAACGCCGGACCCGTACCGGCATCCGGTGCAATGTTTAAAATCTGGAGTGCGCTTTTCATCACGCTCGAAAACACAGGTGCCGCGACCTGCCCCCCATAATATTTGTCGCCTTGCGGCTCGTTGATCACCACCACCATGGCCAGCTTAGGATCGCTAATGGGTGCCAGTCCCGCGGTGTAACCAATATATTCGTCGCCATAGCCACCGGCGACAGCGACTTTCGCGGTCCCGGTTTTGGCGCCAACGCGATAGCCATCAACCGCGGCACGATGAGCGCTGCCATTTTCTTGCGCGACGCCCTCTAACATTTGCAGCACTTTATAAACGTTCTCACGCGAGGCGACTTGTTTCCCTTCAGTCACTCCCTCGCGCTTTAAAATGCTCAGTGGTCGATTAATGCCCAGCGACCCTAGCGTGGCATAAGCACGCACAAGCTGAGTCGGTGTCACCGACAATCCATAGCCAAAGGCTAGCGTCGCCCGTTCAAAGTCTGACCAGCGGCGGCGTGAGGGGAAGTGCCCTACCGATTCACCCACCAACTCGACGCCGGTACTTTCCCCCAAGCCAAAGCTACCGTACTCACCCAACAAGGTCTCTACAGGCATGGCTAATGAGAGTTTACTCACACCGATATTACTGGATTTTTTGAGAATACGCGCAAGGTTAGCTTTGCCGACTTTAGAAACATCACGCACTCGACTGCCACCGATTTGCATAATGCCGTTGCCGGTATCTATTACGGTGTCCATATCGGCAACACCGTTTTCTAACGCAGTGAGTACCACAAAAGGCTTCATGGTTGAGCCCGGTTCAAACACATCAGTAATCGCGCGATTACGCATGTTAAAGCTTTTGAGTGAGCTACGATTATTGGGGTTATAGGAAGGGGCGTTGACCATGGCCATCACTTCACCGGTCTTCACGTCCACCATCACCAAAGAGCCCGAGGTGGCGCGGTAATCGGCGACGGCTTGTTTGATAGCACGATACGCAATGGCTTGAAGACGCTGATCGATGGTCAGCGTCAGCGACTGGCCTTCTTTTTTATCTTCGGTGGCAATATGCTCCACGACACGGCCAAATCGGTCTTTACGCACCGTGCGTTTACCATGCTCACCCGCCAACCAATCATCAAATCGGCGTTCGATCCCTTCTAAACCATGGCCGTCAATCCCAGTCATCCCAACAAGGTGTGCACTGACTTCCGCACTGGGATAAAAGCGGCGTGACTCAGCTTTTAACCCTATGCCAGGTAACTCAAGCTTATCAACGTACGCTGCCATGGCTGGGCGCACTTGACGTTGCAGATAAATAAAACGCCGCTGCCGATTAGCCTGAATTTTATCAATCAAGGCTTGCCGATCTAACCCCAAAACATCCGCAAGCGCATGCCAGCGATCGACGTTTTTTAATCCTTGGTGTTTGAATACCGTCACCGGATCCGCCCACACGGCTTGAACGGGCACACTGATCGCGAGTGCCTCACCTTGACGGTCCGTGATCATGCCTCGCGCGGAAGGAACCTGCTCTGTTCGTATCGAACGCAGATCCCCTTCGTGGCGTAATCGATCGGGCTCAATCACTTGGATATAAGCGGCGCGCGCCACCAAGGCAGCCAAGGCTAAGCCAATAAATACGCAGACAAGACCAAAGCGCCACTGAATCAATACCGGTGGCGCTTTGGGTGTACGGCGATTAGTTGACTTGGTAGAACGTTTTTTCACCGGTCGTTACTCAAAGGTCGCGTTACAATCACTTCGTTCTCACTGGTGGGACGAATCATGTCAAAAGACTGACGCGCCACGGATTCCACATGGCTATGTTCAGACAACGCATTTTCCTCTAACAATTGATTGCGCCACTCCACTTCAAGGGTTTCACGTTGCTCTAATAGCGCGTCCTGTTTGGCAATCAAATTACGCGTTGATTGGGTCATCGATACCACGGCAATCGCCGAAACCAATACCGCCAGCAGTAACCCTAATGGCAACTTCCCGATTGCCAATACATCCTGGCCTATCTGCTTAGCGAGGCTTGGGCGCGGTTTCATGCGTTATCCTAACTTTTCCGCCACGCGTAATACCGAGCTTCGCGCCCGGGCGTTATGCGCCACTTCTTCCGCGGACGGTTTAATCGCCTTGCCAATCGGCTTCATTGCCGCCGAACCGAGCTCGGCAATCTGTGCTTCGGTCAAAGGCACCCCTTTGGGCACATCCGGTCCTTTACTTTGCTTACGGATAAAGCGCTTGACCATGCGATCTTCTAACGAGTGAAAGCTAATCACTGATAAGCGTCCACTCGGGGCTAAACTGGCGAGCGCGCCTTGCAGTGCTTGCTCGATTTCATCCAGCTCACTGTTGATGTAAATCCGAATCGCTTGAAAGCTACGTGTCGCAGGGTGCTTTTTCTTCTCTCTAAACGGCACCGCGTGATCAATCAGCTTGGCAAGCTGATTGGTCGTGGTCAGCGCAGGTGCTTCTTCATCTTCACGGTGACGAACAATGGCATTAGCAATCCGGCGCGCAAAACGCTCTTCGCCGAACACTTTTAATACCCAAACAATATCATCGACACTGGCGGTTTCTAACCACTGTGCGGCCGACTGGCCGGTGCTCGGATCCATACGCATATCAAGCGGGCCATCATGCATAAAACTGAAGCCACGGCTAGGGTCGTCAAGCTGGGGCGAAGACACGCCCAAATCAAGGAGGATCCCATCGACCTTTTCAGATAGCCCACGCTCACTGAGGTACGACGCTATCTCAGAAAACGGGCCATGAATAATCTGGAAACGCGGATCATCGATGGAATTTGCCTCTTCGATCGCGCGTGGATCGCGATCGATAGCATACAGGCGACCGTTATCACCCAATTGCGACAAGATATGGCGCGAGTGACCGCCGCGACCAAAAGTACCATCGACATAGATGCCATCGGGTTTAATCGCAAGGCCGTCCACTGATTCATTTAATAGGACGGAAACATGGGTATATTGTTCTGACATACATTCACTTCATTATTTACAATGAGAGGTCTGCTAACCGCTCACTGAGCATCGGGGTTGATTCCGCCTGTGTGTCCATATCCTGGCGAATTTGTGCCTGCCACGTCTGCTCGTCCCAAATCTCAAATTTGTTGAGTTGGCCAACCAGCATCGCTTTGCCGTCTAACCCGGCATATTGGCGCAAGGTCGCAGGCAGTAATAAGCGACCTTGTCCGTCCATTTCACAGTCAAACGCATGGCCAAGTAATAAACGCTGCAGGCGTCGCTCTGCAGGTTGAAAGCTGGATAACTGCGATAACTTCGCCTCAATCACTTCCCATTCCGGGACCGGGTACAGCGCCAAGCAAGGAAGTTGGTGATCGATCGTGCACACAAACTGGCCATCACAATGGTGAATTAACCCATCGCGATAGCGCGTTGGCAGAGCAAGTCGCCCTTTTTTATCGACCGAAATGGCGCTGACGCCACGTAACATGACGTTATTTTCCCTTTTTCACCAAGATTATCCACTTTACACCACATTTTCCCACCCAGAAGTGTACGTAGCAGGTAAAAAGAAAGTCAAGCAAGCCATGACAGTGAGCAAGATCACACCTGGGAAGATTAAAGAAGGTTTTCAGCGGCTTAATCAATACATAAACAAGCCGATGACATTCGGTTATAACCAAATCGTCTGACTCAAACGCTGAAAAAGAGAGGGCGAGCCAAAATGGCTCGCCCTAAAAGGAGGTGAGTTGGCCTGTAAGCCGGGTTCTGTACCGTAAAAACGGTGGTAACCATTCGTCTAGGCCTGCAATCGCTCACAGGCTCCAGCAACCTACCCGTCCCCAAACGCGGGCCGCGCCAATAGGGACCTATTTGGTCTTGCTCCGGGTGGAGTTTACCGTGCCACGAACTGTTGCCAGTCGCGCGGTGCGCTCTTACCGCACCCTTTCACCCTTACCTGTGCTCCGAAGAGCCATCGGCGGTATACTCTCTGCTGCACTGGTCGTAGGCTCGCGCCTCCCAGGCGTTACCTGGCACCCTGCCCTGAGGAGCCCGGACTTTCCTCCCCTTTATCAGTCTCCCAAAGGACATCAATAAAGCAGCGATTACCCGGCCAACTCGAGCGGGGGAGTATATAGAAGAATATTCACGCAAGCCAGCGTAAATCACGCTCAGCTATAAATTCTCTAGGCCCCATTTATAGAGTGCGTTTTTTTTCACCGCATATAATTCCGCGACTAACGCGGCTGCTTTTTTTAACGGTAACTCGGCCGCCAATAGACCCAGCGCATGACACGCCGCGGTTGGCAAAGCCGTTTTATCTGCGCGATGGCCGGCGACTAATAACACCATTTCTCCGCGTAAGCGGTTAGGATCTTCACTCAACCACTCAATGAGTTCACCCAACGGTGCCCCATGGATGGTTTCAAAGGTTTTCGTTAGTTCGCGCGCCAACACCACACGACGCGCGTCGCCCAGTACCTCGCGCATATCCGCCAAGCTGTCACGAATACGGTGCGGTGACTCATAGAAAATTAAGGTACGCGGATCATCGGCCAATTCACGGAACGTATCTTGTCGCGCTTTTGTCTTAGGAGGCAGGAACCCTTCAAAACTAAAACGGTCTGAAGGCAAACCCGATGCACTTAATGCGGTGACTACCGCGCAGGCGCCAGGCAATGGGACCACTCTGACACCCGCCTCACGGCATTGGGTGACCAGGTGATATCCCGGATCGCTAATCAAGGGGGTGCCAGCATCAGAGACTAATGCAATCGACTGGCCTTGTTGCAGGCGCGTTAACAATGCAGCGGCTTTCTGCTGTTCATTGTGCTCATGCAACGCAAAAGTTTTCGCACTAATCGAAAAATGCGATAGCAACCGAGCCGTATGACGCGTATCTTCGGCCGCGACCACGTCGACACTGGCTAAAACATCAAGAGCACGCTGGGTAATATCAGCCAAATTGCCAATCGGTGTTGGCACAATATACAGCGTGGGGTGAGCATGGTCGGATAGATTTGCATCAGTCATTTGTTTAACAACCCTTCGGCGATTAAGATAGGGGCAACGTTGTCACGGTTGAAATATGTTCATGGTTAAACTTACCCAGAAGCGTCAAAGTGTAACACGACTTATTACCCCTGTAGCCTTAGCATTGGCTTTAGCGGCTTGTAGTGCGCCGTCCACCACGCCAACTGCGCGTGATGTCATCAGTCAACCGGCAACGGAAAATTCGACATTTTATTTGTTGCAGGCAGAAACCAGCCAAGGTGAAAAGCAGAATGACTGGTTTTTACTGGCGATAAAAGCGCTGATTAACGAGCAACAATTGAACCAAGCGGATGTGCTGCTGCAGCGCTTGGCTGAGCGCAATCTTAATACGGACCAGCGTATTGAATGGACACTCGCGCGTGGGCGCTTTTTGGCACAAACCGGCAAGCTAACCCAAGCCGATCAAGCGTTGGCCTTATCCCCTGATTGGCAGCTCACCGAGGGGCAATATGTCCGCTTTTATCAGCAAAAAGCCAAAATTGCGCGTCAGCAAGGCAATGCCCTGGACGCGGTCAACAATCAGCACCGGTTAGCCAGCTATATTGAATCCGACCAAGCTCAGCAAGCATGGAACACGCTGTGGCAAGATTTACAATCGCTCAACCAGCGCGAGATCAAACAGCTTCAATCCAGTGATGATGACATCCTTGCCGGTTGGGTCACCTTGTTGGACATCGCGCGCCGCTACACCCGCGATCTGGCCGAGATGCAAAGCCAATTAGATGCCTACTTGGCGTCGCACCCTACGCACCCCGCGAACCAGTATTTACCCGATAATTTGGCCGATATCCAAGCACTGACCATCACACAACCCACTAATGTAGGGGTCATGCTACCACTGACGGATAAATTTGCTGATCAAGGGGATGCCATTCGTGATGGCTTTATTGAAGCCATGCTTGATGCGAAAACAGATCAACGCCCTCGTGTGCGCTTTTACGATACCAACGCCATGGATGTCGATGCGCTCACGCAACGTATCCGTGATGACGGCATCGACTTCGTGGTGGGGCCACTGCAGAAACATAAAGTCGCCGCAGTCAGTGACGCGCTCGCCGGCCAAGTGCCTTTATTGGCGCTTAACCAGCCCACTGATGATAATTATACGCAAGGTGTGTGCTACTTCACCTTGTCACCCGAGCAAGAAGCCGCGCAAGCCGCCGACCGTTTTCACCAGCAGGGGTATCAGTTCCCCTTAGCGCTCTACCCTAACTCCGCCTTTGGTCAACGGATCCGTGATGCATTTTCCGCCCGCTGGCAGTCACTCACCGGTACAGACGTTGAGCAAGCGCCTCTCGGCGATCGTGATAAAATGCAAGCACGCATTCGTGATATCTTTGGCTTAGACGCCAGTCAGCGCCGCATTTCACAACTAAAAAAACTCACCGACTTACCCTTACAATCGCAAGCCCGCAGCCGTCGCGATATCGACGCCGTTTATATGGTGGCCGGTGCCGCTGAGCTGACCTTATTAAAACCCTTTATTGAAGTCACGATTAATCCCGATGTCTTACCGCCGAAACTCTATGCAAGCTCGCGCAGCAATAACCGCGCCGATGGCATGGGCCAATTAGCCGAGCTTGAAGGCATCGAATTCAGTGATATTCCTTTATTAGTGCACGCCCAAAGCGATGCGTATAAAAGCTATCAACAGCGTCATCCATCGCCAAGTAACAACATCACGCGCTTACATGCCTTGGGAATGGATGCGTACCAGCTGCTGAAGGGGCTACCACAAATGCAAGCCCAGCCGGGTTATCAGCTAAATGGTCAAACGGGGCAACTCTCACTCGCCGATCAGTGTATTATCCACCGTCAGCTAGACTGGGCGCGATTTGGTCAAACCGCCATTGAGCCTGTTGAGACGGAATCTCGCGGAGAGGCGCAGTGAAACAGCCTCAGTCCAAAGCAACAGGACAGGCTTACGAAGCACACGCTTGCCAATACCTGATGCGCCACGGGCTGAGTCTGCTTGATAAAAACGCACATAGTCGTCGCGGCGAGATTGATCTTGTGATGCGCGATGGCAGTTGCTTGGTGTTTGTCGAGGTGCGTTTCCGGCGCGGGCACGGCTTTGGTGGTGCGGCGGCGAGCATTACCGCCACCAAACAACGTCGTTTAATTCTCGCCGCTGAGCGTTGGATGCAATGCCGCGGCATCAAAAGTATGCAAACCGAATTTCGCTTTGACGCTGTCACCTTTGATGGCAGCGTTGAGGCGGTCAACTGGATTCAAAACATTGTTCAAGGGTAAGTCATGCTAGAGAGCATTAAAGAGAGCTTTACCGAAAGTATTCAAACCCAAATCGCGGCCGCAGAAGCGATTCCCGAGTATCTATCACAATCGGCACAAGTAATGGTGCAAAGCCTACTTAACGGCAACAAAATCTTGTGTTGTGGTAATGGCGGTTCCGCCGCGAATGCCCAGCATTTTGCGTCTTGCCTGTTAAATCGCTTTGAGACTGAGCGTCCCAGCTTACCGGCTTTGGCACTCACTACAGACACCACCACCTTAACCGCAGTGGCCAACGACTACAGCCACGATGAAGTCTTCTCCAAACAAGTACGAGCGCTAGGGCAAGCGGGCGATGTGCTTCTGGCTATATCCACCAGCGGCAACAGTAAAGACATCATCAAAGCGATGGAAGCTGCCGTGACCCGTGATATGACCATTATTGCGTTAACCGGGAAAGACGGCGGCGAAATGGCCGGGTTGCTTGGCCAGCGTGATGTCGAAGTCCGTATCCCCTCGCAACGTACCGCGCGCATTCAAGAAGGACACCTACTCACTGTCCATTGCTTGTGTGACCTGATTGACCAAGTCCTCTTTCCTTCTCACGGAGAATAATTCATGCGCGTTATCATGACCTTGATATTGGCACTGACGCTGCAAGCGTGTTCCGCCATTTATTCCTCCGATCCTCGTACGACCGGAGAAGAGTGGCACGATACCCAAATTGGTCTCAATACCGCCGGGATCGTGAACAAAGCCCCGTTCAAAAATAAGCTTCGCGTTAAAGCGGCATCGTTTCAAGGGCAAGTTCTGTTAGTCGGGCAAAGCACCGACCAGGCCCTCACCCAGCAACTGGTTGAACGGGTCCGAGCCCTGGATAACGTCGATGTTGTCTATAACGAAGTCCGTGAAACGCCAATGGTTGGCTTGGCCGATATCAGTACGGATAGCTGGCTAACGACCCGAGTCAAAGCAGCCTTTATCGCCGATGACCAGTTACGCGCGGTAAATATCAAGGTGGTCACTGAAGCCCGCGAAGTGTTTTTAATGGGCGCCGTCACCCAATCACAAGCGGACCAAGCGGTTGAGATAGCGCGCAATATACGCGGTGTAGAAGGCGTGGTTAAGGCGTTTGAATACCTAGATGCGCCTCAATCTAAAAAAGATTAACGTTAAAAGACGTATTCTTTTGCGTGGGCCGGCATGATTGCTGGCCCTCTTATTTTCCGTCTTCATTCTTTTCTCGTCCGTTTCCACCGCATAGCACCTGCATTAGCTTTCTGATTGCCTCTCTATTTTCTTATTAAAAACAAACACGTCACATAGTCTATCCATTTAGCAACATAGGCAGATGATAATCGTAACAATACGCATTTTTAATGTGATTTTATTGGTTATTTTGATCTCGCCTTGATATAGTTCCGCCCCCCACAATCAAATGAGAACTATTTGCATAGGAGTATGACATGCATTTACGTTTAAGACCGCTCACCCTTGCTCTTATCGCCGCGGGAACGCTCAGTCTGCCCGCTCATGCTCAAGACCCAAAGCCGGTCGAGACAGTGACTGTCACCGCTGACAGCCTACAAGGCAAAATAGCGGTTAATGCCGAAGCGCTTGAAGCACGTCAGGCACAAGATCTAGAAGACATGTTCCGCGATACCGCCAGCATTAACGTCGGCGGCGGGATTGGCACCGGACAAAAGGTCTATCTGCGCGGTGTTGAAGATACCAACCTCAACATTACCGTTGATGGTGCAGCTCAAGGTGGCTACCTGTTCCATCACCAAGGGCGTTTAAATATTGAGCCTGAATTGCTCAAACGTGTTGGCGTAGAGTCCGGACCTGCTAGCGCTGATAGTGGCCCTGGCGCATTAGGAGGTAGCGTCCGCTTTGAAACCAAAGATGCGCAAGACATGCTTCGCGCAGGGCAAGATATCGGTGCCCGTTTTTCCGCCGGCCACGAAAGCGCGGCAAATGCGACCTCGGGCAGTTCCGCTGTGTATGGTCGCCTTGGCGAATCACTGGGCATTCTTGCCTACATGAAAGGTCGCAATAGTGACGACTATCGTCACGGTGGTGGTGATTTACAACCTGCTACTGCCAGCCAACAGCGAAGCTACTTGGTCAAGCTTTCGCTTCTTGAGCACGGTGATCATGATGTTCGTGTTAGCGCCGAACGTCGGACGGATGAGGGCGATTACTTTATCCGTGCGCACATGCCTGAATTCAGCCGTCAGTCACAGAGCTATCAAGAAACCGAGCGCGAAACCTTCTCTTTCCAACATCGCTGGGCGCCGGATTCTAACTGGATTGAACTGACCACCAAGCTCTATCAAAACACCCTCGACCTTGATCGCATTGAGAGCCAGACATTCAGCCGTTCACGCAATATTGGCGGTGATATTCGTAATCGTATGCGTTTCAATACCGGTGCTTTGCAGCATGACCTCACCGCTGGCATCGATATGTTCGAGCAAAAAACCGACAATATCGATTATGAAGAAGCGAATGGTCCTAACAGCCAAGACAAAGCCAGAAACATTGGTGTTTTCTTGCAAGATCGAATGACAATCAGCGACCTTGGCATTGCTTGGGGTGCCCGTTTTGATGATTACCACACCGATTATGGCCAAGCAGGTGAGATCGATGGCAGTGAAGTATCACCGAACCTACAACTGAGCTATCAAGCCACTGACAACCTGCGTCTCCATGCCGGTTACGGTGAAGCCGTACGCGGTGCCAAAACACGTGAAGTGTTGCTGACTGGCGGTGCCGTTGCAGTAGATAAAGACTTAAAACCCGAGCACGCTAAACAAGCTGAAATCGGGGTTGAATGGCAAGGTTATGGGATGCTAGCCGAGCAAGATACGCTCAACCTTGCCTTGACAGGATTCAATACCCAAATAGAAAACTACCAAGCGTATGATCGCCACAGTGACCCGAATTACCTTTACAACCTAGAGGGTGATGTAACGAGCCAAGGCGTCGAAGCCAGTGTTAACTGGATGCTCAAGCAACTCGATACCCGTTTGAGCTATAGCTACGTCGACATGGAAGATGAAAATGGCGATCCTTTAGGCGACGCCATGGCAATTGGCGCGTCAGTCGGTAACACTTGGGTGTGGGATACGCAATATCAGCTAGTCGATACCGATGTGAGCTTAGGATATACCCTTACCGGAGTGGAAAGGCTGACCGATGTGCCAGAAGGTAAACACGAGAAGCCTGGCTATGTAGTGCATGATGTGCGCGCACAGTGGCAACCAGCGGCCTACCAAGGGCTCACGGTTTCATTGGCGGTCAACAACCTGCTCGACAAGGAATACAGCGAGCACAGCTCGTTCACCTTAAACAGCGGCAGTAGCATGCCTGAGCCTGGGCGCGATGTTCGTTTAGGTATGAGCTACAGCTTCTAAACTACACTTAGAGAATGATCAAATAAACTAAGGGCCGATATGTTATCGGCCCTTTTTTAATCTCTTCACGCTCGCGATTGATTTGCCAAAGCACTGATGTCATCACCTTACCTTGTCGCTAAGCGTTTACTTTCAGCGCTACAGCTTGCGTCTCAGTAACAGCAAGGTGATCACCAGAAAAATGACACTTGGGGTGATAGCACCAATGGCCGGAGGGAGATGATACACCAAACTCATCGGCCCAAAGACTTCGTTGGCGATATAAAAGCCAAAGCCAAAAATCACCCCTGATAGCACCCGCGCACCCATGGTGACACTTCGCAAAGGGCCAAAGACAAAACTCAGCGCCAACAGCATCATCACCGCGATCGACAGCGGCTGTACCGCTTTGCGCCACAGAGCCAGCTCATAACGTGACGCATCTTGCTGTGACGCTTTAAGGTACGACACATAACTATACAAACCCGATAGCGGTAGCTCTTCGGGTTTCACCGTCACCACCGCTAATTTGTCAGGCGTCAGTGTGGTATTCCAAACCAATTCATCCTGCTCTACATTGCTCAGCGCGGTTTGATTTTGCATGCGCGTAATGGTCACATCTTTAAGCATCCAACTGTCTTTATTGAGGTAATCAGCACGCTCAGCAAACACCACATTGGTCATGGTTTGCTGGCCATCAAACTTCCAAATGCTCACACCGGTCAGCGTATCTTGCTCATCTGCGCGGGCGATATAAATAAAGTCGTCGCCATCTTTCGCCCAAACCCCACGCCGCACCGACATCACGTTTCCGCCTGATTTGGCAATGGCACGCAGCTCACGAGCGGCTTTTTGTGCATCCGGTGCGCCCCACTGGCCCAGCACCATCACAATCAACATTAACGGTATGGCCGTTTTAAGCACTGATAAGCCAATTTGGAGTTTCGACACCCCAGCGGCCTGCATCACCACCAGCTCTGAGCTTGAGGCCAGCATTCCCAAGCCAATCAATGCCCCCAGCAAAACCGCCATGGGGAAGAACATTTCAATATCGCGCGGCATGCTGAGCAACACATACAAAATCGCTTTGCCCATGGTGTAGGTACCATCACCGACCGAGCGTAACTGCTCGACAAACTTGATGATCGCAGACAATCCCACCAAGGTCGCCAAACACAGTGACGAGGTGCCTATCAGAGTCCGGCCAATATACCAATCAAGAATGCGAAACATCAGGCAGATCCTTTTAAGCTAGCTTTGAGTTTTCTCACCGGTAGCGAATCCCAGCTGGCGAGGATCACGGCCAGTAATAAGGCGGCCACATTGATACTCCACAGGCCAATTTGTGCGGGCAGATCGCCATCTTCTACCGCGGATTTCGCCGCGCTGATCGATAAAAAATAGGCCAGATAAATCATTATCGCGGGGAAGAGTTTGGCAAAGCGTCCCTGACGCGGGTTCACCGCCGATAACGGCACCACAATCATGGTCATCAAGGGGATACACAATACCAAGGAAATACGCCACTGCAGTTCGGCGCGCGCCTTCAAACTTGATTCACCAACCAACTGCAAGGTTGGCATCGCATCCCAGTCACGACTTTTTTCACGCACTTCGCGCTGACCAATCAATACCTGATAGTTTTTATAGGTCGTTACACCATAGTTAAGCTGAGTCGGTACGCCCTCGGTACGGGTTCCCTCTAACAAATCCAAGACTTGTCGACCGTCAGGCAGCTCAGACACATAGCCTTTATCGGCCACCACCACATTCGGCAGTAAAGAGCCTTGGGGGACGGGCTGAGCGACAAATACCTGTTTGAGCGTTTTACCATCATCTTCGATATTATCGACGAAAATCACCGCCTCACCCGATGGCGCACTTTGAAACTGCCCTTGCACCAACAATTCTAAACCGGATTTGGCCTCTAATTGCTCCATCACCTCGAGCTCTTGGTTATTGGCCCATGGCGTTAGCCAAAGCGAGTTAAACGCCGCCACGGATCCGGTGATAATCGCGAGATACAGCGCAGCGCGGATCAGAAACTCATTGCCAATCCCAGTGGCGTTCATGACCGTGATCTCACTCTCAGCATAGAGCCGCCCGAATGTAATCAAAATGCCGATATACAAGCTCAAAGGTAACATCAGCATTGCCATCGACGGCATATATAAACCGACTAAGGTAATGATCTGATTCCCCGGGATCGATCCTTCCGTGGCACTGGCGAGCACACGGATAAATTTTTGGCTGAAAAAGACCAGAAACAACACAAATAAAACGGCAACTTGTGTTTTAACTGTCTCCCGGATCAAATATCGAACAATTATCAAAGCGAAGGCACCTATGGAAAACTTGTTTTTTTACTCGAATAACTATAGTTTCTGGGTTAATTAGTTGTTTTCTAATCTTTCGGCCATTTGTTGACCGCCGGCTGATCTGGACGCATCAACGCGCGTTCAACAACATATAGTGGCGGCATTATCCAACATTTGGTCTCAATTGTCTTTAGGATCTAGGAGTACAAATGGAGTTCAGTGTAAAGAGCGGTAGCCCCGAAAAGCAACGCAGTGCCTGTATTGTCGTTGGCGTGTTTGAGCCTCGCCGCCTGTCCCCCGTGGCCGAGCAACTCGACAAAATCAGCGACGGCTACATCAGCGCCCTGCTGCGCCGCGGTGATCTTGAAGGTAAACCCGGCCAAGTGCTCCTGCTACACCATGTTCCGAACGTGTTATCTGAGCGCGTATTACTGGTGGGTTGTGGTAAAGAGCGCGAGCTCGGCGAGCGCCAATACAAAGAAATCATCAAAAAAACCATCAACACCCTCAATGAAACCGGCTCGATGGAAGCGGTCTGCTTTTTAACCGAGCTACATGTTAAAGGCCGTGATACATACTGGAAGGTACGTCAAGCGGTTGAAAGCACCAAAGACAGTCTGTACACCTTTAACCAGTTTAAAAGTGTTAAGCCAGAAATTCGTCGCCCATTACGCAAAATGGTGTTCAACGTCCCAACGCGTCGTGAATTAAACCTGGGTGAGCGTGCCATCGCGCATGGCTTAGCGATCGCTTCTGGTGTGAATGCCTGTAAAGATTTGGGTAATATGCCACCGAACGTGGCGAACCCTGCCTATCTTGCCTCGCAAGCGCGCCGTTTAGCCGATGACTATGATGCGGTCACCACCCGTATTATCGGTGAAGAAGAAATGGACAAGCTGGGCATGCATTCCTATCTTGCGGTTGGCCGTGGCTCAAAAAATGAATCGATGATGTCGATCATGGAGTACAAGGGCAGCCCTGATCCAGAGGCAAAACCGATTGTGCTCGTCGGCAAAGGCCTCACCTTTGACTCGGGCGGTATTTCCATTAAGCCCGGTGCCGGTATGGATGAGATGAAGTACGACATGGGCGGTGCCGCATCGGTATTTGGGGTGATGCGTGCCTTGGCCGAGCTCAACCTACCTATCAATGTCGTGGGTGTGCTCGCCGGTTGTGAAAACATGCCAGACGGCCAAGCGTACCGTCCAGGTGACATCCTGACGACCATGTCAGGGCAAACGGTCGAGGTGCTCAATACCGACGCCGAAGGTCGCTTAGTACTTTGTGATGCCCTCACCTATGTAGAGCGTTATGAGCCAGAGTGTGTGATTGATGTGGCAACCCTCACCGGCGCGTGCATTATGGCACTGAGCCATCACATCAGCGCCCTGATTGCTAACCAGAACCCCTTGGCGCACGATATTATTAGTGCCTCAGAGCAAGCGGGTGATCGCGCATGGCGCTTGCCAATGACGGATGAGTTCCAAGAGCAACTCGATAGCCCCTTTGCCGATATGGCCAATATTGGTGGTAAAGGCGGTGGCACCATCACCGCGGGCTGCTTCTTGTCTCGGTTTGCCAAAAAGTACAACTGGGCACACTTAGACATCGCTGGGACTGCTTGGAAAAGCGGCGGCAAAGAAAAAGGTTCCACCGGCCGTCCCGTTCCTCTGCTGGTGCAATTTTTACTCAACCGCTCCGGGCTTGAATTGGAAGAGTAACCACGAACAGGAGGCCCACCGGCCTCCTTTTTTGTTGAAACTTTATCCGGCACTGGTGTCTGCACGCACAATCGGCTATGTTGATGGCTCCGCGCTACCCGGACACCCCGCTTTTGGGACGGAGGCCGTTTCTCACATTTAGGAGCGTATATGCCCACCGCCACCTTTTATCTTTTGTCGCCGCCCGAGCCGGCAGACGACAGCAACAGCCTGGGGCTGACACCTGAGCAGCAAGCGCGTGAACAACAAATACTGATAGACACGGCCATTGATTTGGCTTTTTACTACTATCAACAAGGGCAACGCATTTATCTGGCTGCACAGGACCAAGCCCAAGCGCATCAATTGGATGACGCTTTATGGCAACGTGACCCAGATACCTTCGTGCCCCATAATCTGGTCGGTGAAGGGCCGCGAGGCGGCGCACCGGTGGAAATAGGCTGGCCAGGTGTGCGCCATACAGGTCATCGCAGTGTGTTAATCAATTTGGCGACAGAGGCATCAAATTTTGCGCCTTCGTTTGCACAAGTGGTAGACTTCGTCCCTTGCGATGAGACGCTTAAACAGCACGCGCGTCACCGATATAAAGCATACCGACTGGCAGGCCTGCAACTTCATACCTTGGCCATCGACCAATCGCCCAACCCTTGACGATCTTTCAAGAGCGCTATGGAAAAGACATATAATCCACAATCAATTGAAAAAGCGCTGTATCAGCGCTGGGAAGAGGCGGGCTATTTCCGACCTCATGGTAATACCAGCAAAGATGCCTTTAGCATCATGATCCCACCTCCGAATGTAACCGGTAGCCTGCATATGGGCCACGCGTTTCAGGATACCATCATGGATACCCTGACCCGTGCCGCGCGCATGAAAGGTAAAAATACCCTTTGGCAAGTGGGGACCGACCACGCCGGTATTGCCACGCAGATGGTGGTGGAACGTAAGATCGCAGCCGAAGAAAACAAAACCAAGCACGACTACGGCCGTGACGCGTTTATTGACAAAATTTGGCAATGGAAAGGCGAATCCGGTGGTACCATTACCCAACAGCTGCGCCGCTTGGGAGCTTCTGTCGACTGGGATCGCGAACGTTTCACCATGGACGAAGGATTCTCCAATGCGGTAAAAGAAGTGTTTGTGCGCCTGCACAAAGAAGACTTGATTTATCGCGGCAAACGCTTGGTGAACTGGGATCCGAAACTGCACACGGCGATTTCGGACTTGGAAGTGGAAAACAAAGACAAGAAAGGCCACATGTGGCATTTCCGTTATCCACTGGCTGATGGTGCCAAAACCGCAGACGGTAAAGACTACATTGTCGTTGCCACCACCCGTCCAGAAACCATGCTGGGCGATACCGGTGTTGCGGTAAACCCAGACGATCCGCGCTACAAAGATCTGATTGGTCAGCACGTGTTACTGCCAGTGGTGAATCGTCGTATCCCGATCGTGGGCGACGAACACGCCGACATGGAAAAAGGCACCGGGTGTGTAAAAATCACTCCCGCGCACGACTTTAATGACTACGAAGTCGGCCAGCGCCACCAGCTGCCAATGATCAACATTTTGACCCTGAACGCGGATATCCGCGAGCACGCAGAAGTGTTTGATCACAAAGGCCAGCCAAGCACCGCCTACGCGAGCGACATTCCAGCCGCCTACCAAGGTTTGGAACGTTTTGCGGCGCGTAAAGCGATCGTCGCCGAGTTTGACACGCTCGGCTTGCTGGGTGAAATCAAAGATCACGATCTGACCGTCCCTTATGGCGACCGCGGTGGCGTGGTCATTGAGCCGATGCTGACCGACCAATGGTACGTGCGCACCGCGCCGCTCGCCGAGCCGGCAGTCAAAGCGGTAGAAGATGGCGACATTCAGTTTGTGCCCAAGCAATACGAAAACATGTACTTTGCCTGGATGCGCGATGTACAAGACTGGTGTATTTCGCGTCAGCTTTGGTGGGGTCACCGCATTCCTGCCTGGTATGACGACCAAGGCAACGTCTATGTGGGCCGCGATGAAGACGAAGTCCGTCGTGACAACCAGATTGGCGACGACGTCGCGCTGCGCCAAGACGAAGACGTGCTCGATACCTGGTTCTCATCGGCGCTTTGGACATTCGGCACCCTCGGCTGGCCAGAAAATACCGATGCACTGAAAACCTTCCATCCTACCGATGTATTGGTGTCAGGCTTCGATATTATCTTCTTCTGGGTGGCGCGCATGATCATGATGACCATGCACTTCATCAAAGATGAAAACGGCAAGCCACAAGTCCCGTTCAAAACCATCTACATGACCGGCCTGATTCGCGATGAAAGTGGCGCCAAGATGTCGAAGTCGAAAGGCAACGTGCTTGACCCACTCGACATGATTGACGGCATTGGTATTGATGATCTGGTTGCCAAGCGCACCGGTAACATGATGCAGCCTAAGCTGGCTGAAAAAATCGAGAAGGCGACCCGCAAAACCTTCGAAAACGGCATCGACGCCCACGGCACCGATGCCTTGCGCTTTACCTTGGCGGCACTGGCCTCTACCGGCCGTGACATCAACTGGGACATGAAGCGTCTGGAAGGTTACCGCAACTTCTGTAACAAACTTTGGAACGCCAGCCGTTACGTGCTGATGAACACCGAAGCGCAAGATTGCGGCATGAACGGCGGCGAGATGACCTTCTCAAATGCCGATCAGTGGATCGAGTCTCAGTTCCAACAAGCGGCCAAAGACTTTAACACCCACCTCGACAACTACCGTCTCGATATGGCGGCGGGCGTCTTGTATGAGTTTATCTGGCATCAATTCTGCGATTGGTACTTGGAGCTGACCAAGCCGGTGCTGTGGAAAGGTGACGACGCACAACAGCGTGCCACCCGTTATACCTTGATCACCGTGCTGGAAAAAACCTTGCGTCTGGCGCACCCTGTGATCCCTTACATCACCGAAGCGATCTGGCAGAGCGTTAAACCGCTGGTAAACGGCGTGGAAGGCGACACCATTATGCAGCAGCCTCTGCCGCAATTTGATCAAAGCCACGTGAACACCCAAGCGTCAGAAGACATTGAGTGGGTGAAGCAGTTTATCGTCAGCATCCGTAACCTACGTGCTGAGTACGATATTGCGCCAAGCCAACCGCTTGACGTAATGCTAAAAGCCGCCGATTCACGTGATGCTGATCGTGCGAGCAGCAACAGCACCACCTTAAACGCACTGGCCAAACTGGGCAGTTTCAAGGTACTGGACGGCAGCGAAACGCTACCGGCCTGTGCGTCTGCCTTGGTTGGCAGCGCTGAGATCTTGATCCCAATGGCGGGCTTGATTGATAAAGATGCCGAACTGGCGCGTCTGGACAAAGAGATCGCCAAAATCGAAGGTGAGATCAAGCGTGTTGAAGGTAAGCTTGGCAATGAAGGCTTTGTCGCTAAAGCGCCCGAAGCCGTGGTAGCGAAAGAGCGTGAAAAGCTCGATGGCTATCGTGACACCTTAACCAAGCTCGGTGAGCAAAAGGTCACCATCGCTGCGTTATAGTTCATCGGTCTTACCGATACCCTGTGATAAGCCACGCCAATCGGCGTGGCTTTTTTTATGCCCAACACCAGCACACAATTGGCTTGGTCACTTTCTCAACGGTTGTTGTACCAGCACTGATCGCCTTTGATAGCCCTTCTCTATCTAAAAGATAGTGAGAACCGTTTTTATTTATCGACATGAACCGTACATACTGTCATTGTTGATTAAACGCGTGTTGCCGCGAAGGAGCTACACCATGAAAAAGACACTCAGTTTTGCCGCTATCCACTTTTCGATCGCCTTTACGGTCGCGTATGTGCTCACCGGCGATATCATTTTAGGTAGCTTAATTGCCATGACCGAGCCAACGGTCAACACGGGTGCCTTTTACCTTCATGAAAAAATCTGGAAACTAAGCCGTCAAGCGCGTCCGGTGATTAAAACCGCCAGCTTTGCGGTGATCCACTTTAACGTCGCTTTCTTGGTCGGCTATTTGATCAGCGGTGATTGGTTAGTCGGTGGTGCATTAGCGCTGGTTGAGCCAAGCATCAATACATTGGCTTACTTTTTCCATGAAAAAATCTGGCAGCGCCGTCATGGGGTAAAACCCGCGCCGGTGCACCTTGGCCACCACCACTAAAACCACACCGGGGATAGTGACGCCGAACAACGCGCAATGATCGCCGCCTTGCCTGTATCGCGATTGAGTTGTGAAAGCCATCTCAGTGAGATAGATTGTCGATAAATCTATTATCCGGAGTGTATTAATGGCTAAGGATTGCCCCCAAAATTTACGCAAGGCTGACTCACACGCCCCTGCGTCCCTCGACGTGCGCTTAATTGCGCCGAGCGATAACCCTGCCATTGCCGATGTCATTCGTCGCGTTTCGGCCGAACATGGTCTTAGTGCCGATGCCGGATTTAGCGTGGCCGATCCCACCCTCGATTATCTCAGCGAACAATATACGCACCCGCATGCCGCCTATTGGGTGATTGAAGCAGATAGAGTGATCCTCGGCGGTGGCGGTGTCGCCCCTTTGCCTGGGCACGATGGTGTGTGTGAACTACAGAAGATGTACTTTCTGCCAGCATTACGCGGCAAAGGCATCGCAAAGCGGTTAGCCGTCAAGGCGATGGATACGGCGCGAGAATGGGGCTATCAGCGCTGCTACCTCGAGACCACCGCCAACCTCACCGCCGCCATTACCTTGTATCAGTCACTCGGTTTTGTGCCGTGTCCTAGGATGGGAAACACCGGTCACGACAGCTGTGAAGTCACCATGATAAAGGTGCTGTAAACAAGTTCAGGCAAATAAAAAGCCACGCGAACGTGGCTTTTTGAGGCTTACTGGTGCGAGTAAATTTACTCGCTTTCTGGGCTTTCTTCGTCTTCATCCGACTCGAAATAGGTACCCCAGCCGTCGTAATCAATGTTGTGCTTATCGGCCAACGCCACCAACTTTTCTACCTGCTCATCAATACGTTCGGCATTCAAGGCGGTTTCCATGACCGCATCAAAGCAAACAATCGTGCCGCCCTCTTCCAGCTCGAGCTCTTCAGCCTCTGCTACCTCAAAGCCCATTTTAAAGGCCTCGACCGCCGCATCTTCCAGCGCCGCAAAGGTATCGGCGCATAAATGGTGCTCAATGGTATATAACGCATCCGGATCACTGCCGTCGGCAAGAAGCTCCTCGATAATCATGCGCGTTTCTTGGTGTTGTTGTTCAATCAGTTCAGCCTGTGACATAAGCGCGACTCCAGAAAATGAATACGGGCGCAATATGGCACGGTTTCGGCAAAAATGCCACGTTCGCTCACCGCAAAGCTGACGATAAAACCGCCAAGTTGATGAATTTTCTGTGACCTTGCTAGTTTGGCGAGATTGTTAGTGATTTGTAACATTGATCTCCCCTCGGAAGGTTGTCATTATTCGACCATCCAAGGAGGACATGAGACACGCCCACCCTGTGCAAACGGCCCGCATTCCCACCTTATCGGTGAGCACACATCCCGGATGTGCAAGGCGCTGTTTGTCTCATTGCCTGGCCCGTATTAAGGAAAAAGAGGACCTACCATGAGTGAGTTTTACGTTGGATCCGAAGTTGGGCAACTGAAGCGCGTTCTGCTTCATCGCCCTGAACGAGCGTTAAACCACCTAACGCCATCTAACTGCCACGATTTGTTGTTTGATGATGTTCTGGCGGTAGAGCGTGCCGGCGAAGAGCATGATATGTTCGCCCGCACACTCACGGATCAAGGCGTGCAGGTGCACTTACTGCACGACTTACTGGTTGAGACATTAGCCGAACCTGATGCCAAGCAATGGCTGCTCGACACCCAGCTCAACCAATACCGTCTTGGCTATCAATTTGCCAACGATGTGCGCGCCTACATGGCCGATATCGACCACAACACGCTCGCGGACATTCTGCTCGGTGGCTTAAGCTATATCGATTTACCCGTGCAATCATCCTCGATGATGCAAGCGATGCACGACAAAACCGACTTCGTGATTGAGCCGCTGCCCAACCATCTGTTTACCCGCGATACCTCCTGCTGGGTGTATGGCGGCGTCTCACTCAACCCAATGGCGAAATCCGCCCGCCAGCGAGAGACCAATCACTTGCGCGCCATTTACCGCTGGCATCCTGAGTTCGCGCAAAGCCAATTTGTCAATTACCTCGGTGATGAGGTCCGCGATTACGACAACGCCGCGATTGAAGGTGGCGACGTGCTGGTCATTGGCCGCGGCGCGGTTTTGATTGGCATGTCCGAGCGCACCACGCCTCAAGGGGTTGAACAGCTAGCGCGTAGCCTACTGTTTAGCGGTCAAGCCAAAGAAGTGATTGCGGTGCAATTACCGAAAAACCGCTCATGCATGCACCTGGATACCGTGATGACCCACATGGATATCCATACTTTCTCAGTCTACCCCACGGTGATGCGCCCTGATTTGCCTTGCTGGCGCTTAACCCGTAAAGGGGAAGACAGCCTTAACGTGGAAGCACAGTCTTGCTACCTCACCGCGATTGAAAAAGCGCTGGATGTCGGCCCGTTAAACATCATTACTACCGGCGGCGACAGCTATGCCGCCGAGCGTGAGCAATGGAACGATGCCAACAACGTGCTGACCGTGCGTCCAGGCGTCGTGATTGGCTACGAAGGCAATACCTACACTAATGAAAAATATGATAAAGCCGGCATTAAAGTGCTCTCTATTCCCGGCGACCAACTCGGTCGAGGCCGAGGCGGTGCACGCTGCATGAGCTGTCCGCTAGAACGCGACGGCATTTAAGCACTCAACACCGCCAGTGCAATGCTGGCGGTTCTCTCCCCACGCTCTTCTCTCCCACCTTTTACCGTCTGCTATCGTGTTTATGGCTTACCCGCACGGCCTACAACATTGATGGTTCTTTTCCCACTCCCTCTCATCGCTTCATTTCACCAATCAATCAGTTACGGTTAAAACTGCCAACATTCATACCGACTGATTACTGGAAATCTCATTCTTTTTCATTAGTGAGTATTTACTCCAATTCCAAAAATGACTAATTTCGAATTAGAGTTTCAGTTTTTTTGTGAACTGTACTCACAGCTCTTTTTATTTGAGATAGCGTGTTTAAAGACAAGCATCGCAAGATACAAAGCGTTAGCCCTAGCTAACGTCAGTTGAAGTACACAAGAGGACATGCGATGAATAAAAAAATACTGATCTCGCTGCTATTCGCCGGCCTTTCTCAGGTTTTCACCCCCGCTTTTGCCGGTAGCGCAGATAACAACGTGGTAGAGATAAAACGCGACACCGCCAAACAGCTCAGCCAAGACTATGCGCAAATTGCCCCAACGCTACAGCGCAATATTAATAGTTATGGCTTAAATGCCCCCTTATCGGCACTGACACAGCCTCAAGCGCACAGCTCACGCAGTAAACGCAGCCTGGATACTCAGCTGCACAGCGCTGACCGTGCATTGCGTGAGGCGCAAGGGGTCGAAGACGTCGCCGACCAACTGCTCGAAGTACGCTTAGCCGACCCAAGCATGCTCGCGCGTTGGCAAGCCGGCCAAGCGCCTTTGTTTGCCTTTGAGCCGGCCGGTGATGAAAAAAGCTGGACCCAAATTGAGGCCTTTGACACCGAGGGCAACACCCTCTGGCTAGACGTCTATCAAATGCCTGACCGTCCTGTTTTGGTTGTCGATACCAATGGCAAAGCCTCCCTCAAAGCTGGCCTAGAAGTGATGCGCCGCACCCTCGCGGAGCAAAATCCTGCGCCACGTGTCCGTCGCAGCGCCCCAATGATGGCGGCGGAGCCACAACCCATTCACACCACAGTGCTGAAAACGATTCGCCTTGAAGATGACCAAGAACCTTGGATCTCAGGCGCGGCGGAAGTGTATGCCATTGTCACCGGCGTGAACCCCAGCCGCGATGAACCGACGCTCGACATTGTCGATATGCCGTATTTGGATTACGACAAAACCACCTATTACCCCAACCAAGTGATGATCCATTGGGATCGTTATCGCTGGGGCGCGGCAGACGTGATCTTAATGGAGCAAGACGACGGCACCAACTACAAAGAGCTGGCGCTGAAACTTAACGAGGTGGCGAGTGATATCCTAGCCGCGATCCCCGACTTGGAAGCGCAAGCCTATGGCGTGGTCACGCAAATCACCGGAAAAATCATCGAAGCCATCCCCGACGGCTGGCTGACCAACGATGATGACTTTGTTGATGTGTACTACACCCTGCTTAAAGGCCGTGCATACCCAGACCAATACGGCGCCGGCGGCAATGCCATGGCGACCTGGGAGCCACTGACCATTGAGCCGACTCAATAACACAGGCTTGGTTTCATTGAGTGAGATAAACAAAACGCAGCCGTGGGGCTGCGTTTTTTCACTGTGACTTTACTGCCCTGGATCTCTATTACTCGTTCCCACGCTCCTGCGTGGGAATGCATACTGAGCTCGACCCCTGAACAGAAGTCGTGACAAAATCATCAGGCCGCACTTGTCGAGTTTGGTTACTCTGCATTTGCCATTAAAGAAGCTTGCTCATTTCTGGCACACCGTCGGCTTGCGTTAGCAAGTATGCACACTCTGTTTGGATGAGTGACACACACAGCTTTATGTGTTCACGTTCCCCATCGTCGATTCCTTGAGCTTCGGTAAGGTCAACCGCTTCCTTCAGCGCATTTTTTATAGCACCAACGGTTTCTACCATTATGGCCGCCATTTTGGTGCCTGAATAACCCAGCAGAGCGCCGAATTCAGCTAAATCATAGCTGGTGATAGGACGTTGGAAGTTGCCTTTCGGCGGATTTTGAAAGTCTTCACTTTCCCAATCGCCAATCGACATTGCAAAATATTGAGGGATACTGGCGGCCCGCCCCTCATCAGCAGACAATTTACCGCTTCGCGAATTGCGCTTTGCTCCCTCTTGAGCAATAGCTTCTATGTTCACTAAATCATAAAAAGGAGTCAGCTCTAGGCCTTTAGGGGTGACGAAGAAGCTAATATTTTTACCATGAGCATCATAGTTTAGCGTTGCGAGATTAAAGAGCATCCATTGGGTAAGTTTTAGATTGGTGGTTACCGTGTCTATGGTTTTGACGCTCAGTAGACGCGGGAAAGAAACGCCATCACGCATATACACGCCATCGCCTTCATCCCCATTCTGACGCTCGTATTTGTAGCCTGGAGGTAAGTCAGTTGCCTGACAACCATCAATCACATGCTTTCGTTGAACGACATCACGAGTCGCGATATAGGCTCGATCGAACCGCTCTATGCTCAGTGTCCTCGTCTTCCCAATGCGAGTTAACTCAACATTAGCGACGTCCAAACCAGCTAGCTTGGCTAATGTCATGCAGAAGAACTCATTAACAGCAATACACTGTGCTTTACCGCTTTCAAACTTCAGAATGTAGTTTGAACTTAATTTGCCTTCCCCAAACCCCCATTCATCGCCGCGCTTAAGTACGTTTAACTTATTTTGCACACCTGCAACCGAAAGGCGAACCTTGCCATCCCAATAAACCAATGGCGCTAAGTTACGCTCTAATCGGTCTACCAACGCCTCATTAGGTACAGGTCTAAAGCTGGTTTCTTGAGGCTCCGAACCTGGCACTCGAAAAGATAATGCACCAGATGTTTCCGCACCAAGCTTACGAATTAGTCCGAACGTGTTGCTTTTGGAGATGGTGGTGTTTTGTATCATTTCCTCAAAGGCTTCTCCTTCAGGAAGGAGGTTTCTAAGATAGTTCTCGATACTGCGTGGCGAAGCCTGATCAACGAAAGGGATGTGTTGTGAAATCGGGAACCCCGTGTGTTTCCATTCATATTCATAGATGAATGAGAACTCTGTTTCTGTTCCGACGGGGAGAATCAAACGGCCAATTTTGGTATTCGTACCGATAAATACATCTAACTGTTGTAACTTACTCATACCAACCGTCCTCACTGCTTATCACGCTGTTTTCCGCTTGGGAGATTATTTGGCTATGTGGACGAGCAAATAGGTTTAGGTCGATAAGGCGTAAAGACAACCCTAAGATGTCCATGAGGACAAGTACATTGGCAAAGGTGACACTGGTATCGCCTTTTTCTATCTTCATGACTGTTCTGCGAGATAAATTGGCTTTTGAAGCGAGATCATCAATACGCCAGCCTCTATCGGTGCGCTTTGAGCGAATAGCGCTCCCCAGCGTTTCCATACTGAACTCGGTATTCAAATCAGGCATAGGTTGTGCCTTTACCATCTTGCCTTTTTTCATAAGTGCCTTTTAGTGTACTTTTGTCACTTTTAAGTTCGCCTCATCATATAAGTTCACTATAACTCACTTTTGTCGTGAATGTATAAGAACTTATCTAAAAGTGTAATTTAAGTTACTTATGTTTGGTTTGCGAGTTCAATCTATCTTTGTGCTCTATGGGAGAGATTTATCCGCCAGAAGGACACATTTGGCAACAGCGTAGTATTCGAATTAGTATTGGGAGAAGATAGGGAAGAGTGCGTGATCGGGGCTTACCTGACCCATTACCTGACCCAAAATCGTCAGGTACAAAAAAAGGTTAGTAAACACTACGCTTACTAACCTTCTAGAATCTGGTGGCCCCTCCCAGACTTGAACTGGGGACCAATCGATTATGAGTCGACTGCTCTAACCACTGAGCTAAGGGGCCGAGTGGATTGGGATTATAGGGGAAGGCAAACAGGGTGTCTAGTTGTAAGGGGGGTCAATTCAGTATGGTTTTTGAGCACTTAGCGCAGTGGTGGCAAAACAAGCGCCGCCAGTGTGACGGCACTCATGCTTTGCTTACTGAGTTGTGTGACACCACTTACTGCATGGCGGGGTCTTCGCTGTTGTCATCGGCGGGCCAGGTTTCTTCTTCCGGTGGCCAGGCGCTGTTGTCGTCTTCTGGTATTGGCTGGGTGTCGCAATCCGTGCCACCTTCAGGGCAAGTCACCGCTGGCTGGCCGTCTGCAGGCTGCATCGGCTCGTCATTCGCCATTGCCGGGCCCGCTAGGCCAACTATCATCATCAGTGCGCTCAGAGTCAGTGCTTGGTTGTGTGTTTTCATGGTGTTCTCCTTCCTAATAGTGTCGTTGCCCTTGAGGACAGAAACACTATCTCGCACTCGCCGCACTGCCCTGTCATTCCCTCGCTATAAGGCGGTAAAAGGATTGTGTCGTTTGTCGCCAATTTATCAGCATTGTCAGTCCTTGATTAAATCCCCCTCCTGCGGTCAGAAAACCTTCAAAACGGTGTGTTAATGGTTAATTGATGGCCTTTACGCTCGGATTTGTCGCTTGCATCTTGCTGACACGCGCTTTACCATAAAAGAATAATTAAACACAAATATCGATTTAATATTCAATTAGGCGGGTAATTTAGGAATAAATATGAAAAGCGACCTCTACCAGCAATCACTGCTCACCTTACTCGACTTGTCACCTCAGCAAATCCACGATCTGATTGATGATGCCGCCGCCCTTAAAGCGGCCAAAGCCCGTGGTGAGGAAACCCCACAGCTGACGGGCAAAAACATTGCCCTGATTTTTGAGAAAACCTCAACCCGCACCCGCTGTGCGTTTGAAGTGGCGGCGTTTGATCAAGGCGCACAAGTCACGTATCTCGGCCCCAGCGGCAGCCAAATTGGCCATAAAGAGACCATGAAGGACACCGCGCGGGTGTTAGGGAGAATGTACGATGGCATTCAGTATCGTGGGTTTGGTCAAGAGGTGGTGGAAACCTTAGCCGCCCATGCTGGTGTGCCGGTGTGGAATGGCCTTACCGATGACTTTCACCCCACTCAAGTGCTGGCGGATTTACTCACCATGCAAGCGCACAGTGACAAGCCGCTCAATCAAATCGCCTTTGCGTATTTGGGTGATGCGCGCAATAACATGGGCAATTCGTTGATGGTGGGCGCGGCCAAAATGGGGATGGATTTACGCTTGATTGGTCCTAAAGCCTATTGGCCTGAGGCGGATTTGATTGCCACCTGCCAAGATATTGCCGCCAGTACTGGAGCAACGATCACACTCACGGAAGATACGGCGGCGGTGAAAGGCTGTGATTTTATTTATACCGATATCTGGGTGTCGATGGGCGAGCCAGAATCGGTTTGGGCGCAGCGGGTGGCAGATCTCACGCCTTATCAAGTCAACCCCGATTTGATGGCCGCTACCGAGAACTCAGATGCCAAGTTCATGCACTGCTTGCCCGCGTTTCATAATGACGAGACCGGCGTGGGTAAACAAATTGCCGATCAATACGGGCTCAATGGCCTGGAAGTGACCGACGCGGTATTTGAATCAGCGCAATCGATCGTCTTTGATCAAGCCGAGAACCGCCTCCATACCATCAAGGCTGTGATGATTGCCACACTCGTCAAAGCAAGCGCGTAAACGATTGCACTTTTGCTTGCACAGCACAAATAGGGGCGTATAATTCGGCCAGATTTCACTACACGGCCAGAAGTTATGTTGGTTATTCCACCCACAAACAGCGATTTATCCGCCCCATCGCGGGACGGCATTCGCATTGGTCGTGATCGTAAAAGCCTCCGTTTCGGAGGTTTTTTTTTGCCTGTAGCACACTGCAAAGAAAGGGACTCGCGTTATGGCCAATACGCTTTATCACAAACATATTATTTCCATTCCCGAGCTCAGCCGCGACGAGCTAGAGTTAATCGTTGCCACGGCGGGCGAACTTAAAGCCCGCCCGAACCCGACGCTGTTAAAAAATAAAGTGATTGCTAGCTGCTTTTTTGAAGCGTCAACCCGCACGCGGTTGTCCTTTGAAACCGCGATTCAGCGCCTTGGCGGCTCGGTAATTGGCTTTCCCGACGGCGGCAATACCTCGTCAGGCAAAAAAGGCGAAACCTTGGCCGATTCGGTCCGTGTGATTTCTTCTTACGTTGATGGCTTTGTCATGCGTCACCCAAAAGAAGGCGCTGCGCGATTAGCGTCTGAGTTTTCTGAAGGCGTGCCGGTGGTGAACGGTGGCGACGGCGCGAATCAGCACCCGACCCAAACCTTGCTCGATTTGTTCTCGATTTACGAAACCCAGGGCCGCTTGGATAACTTAAATATCGCCATGGTGGGGGATCTCAAATATGGCCGTACCGTGCATTCGCTGACCCAGGCGTTATCAAAGTTTGAGGGCAACCGCTTCTTTTACATCGCCCCGGATGCACTCGCCATGCCAGAGCACCTGCTTGATGAGCTTGCCGCGGGCGGCCACCCTTATAGCCTACACAGTAGCATTAGCGATGTGGTGCCTGAGTTAGATGTACTTTACATGACACGGGTGCAAAAAGAGCGCTTTGATGAGTCAGAATACGCCCACATTAAATCAGCGTTTATTTTAAGTGCCGGCATGCTGCGTGATGCCAAGCCGAATATGAAGGTGATGCATCCGCTGCCACGCGTGGATGAAATTACCGTTGATGTCGATAAAACCCCGCACGCGTATTACTTTGAGCAAGCAGAAAATGGGGTGTATGCCCGAGAGGCTCTACTCGCGCTGGTGTTAAATGAACAGGTTGAAGGAGTTGCAAAATGAGCACGGATAATAAACTACAAGTCGAAGCGATCTGCCACGGCACTGTGATTGATCATATCCCCGCGCACATTGGCTTTAAGATCTTAAACCTGTTTCAAATGCATGGTAGCGATCAGCGGATCACCATTGGTTTGAATCTGCCTTCGTCGGCGCTCGGCAGTAAAGATTTGATCAAAATCGAGAACGTGGTGATCAGCGAAGATCAAGCCAGTCAGCTTGCCCTGTACGCGCCACAGGCAACGGTGAATCAAATTGAAGATTATCAAGTGGTCGCCAAGCTGCCGCTGACATTGCCTGAGGTAATTCAAGGGGTGTTTAGCTGCCCAAACTCTAACTGCATTACCCATGGCGAGCCGGCTGTCGATAGCTCATTCCGAGTGCTCACGGAGGCCGACGATGTGAAGCTCTGCTGCAAGTACTGTGAGAAGGTATTCTCACGCGAGATCATGACCGAGCGTCACTAGTCCTCGCTGTCTAGCCCTAGTGCGAGGGTGCTCGGTTGCGGGCGCGCTTGCACTGCGCCTGCCGCGCGCGTAACACATAAAAAAAACCAGCATCGAGGTGCTGGTTTTTTGTCATCGTTTAACCTGCCAAGTGGTTATTTCACCACGGTAAGCGTCGGCTTGCCTTTTTTACTCGGCGCCGCTGGCGCTTCTGGTTCGTCATCGGCCTGTGGCAGTGCGTCTGGATCGTCAACACTGTCAACAGAGACAAGCGATGGCTCGTCCTCTTCGGTCGGTGCCGGCTCGAACGTCTCGTCCTCGAACATCTCGTCATCAGCGTTGGCGTAGGCAGGCTCCATTTCAAACATGGTCCCGGCGCCATTTTCACGCGCATACAGTGCAAGCACGGCTGCCATTGGCACCATCACTTGCTGCGGTTTACCGCCAAAGCGCGCGTTAAAACACACATGCTCGTTACTGAGTTCAAGATTACCGACTGCTCGCGGGGCGATGTTCAGTACAATTTGCCCGTCTTTAACGTAATCAAACGGTACTTGCGTTCCTGGTAAGGTCGCATCGACCACAATGTGTGGCGTGAGATCGTTGTCCAGTAACCAGTCGTAAAACGCCCGAACCAAATAAGGACGGCGCGGTGTCATGGCAAATTCAGATGTAGACATTATTGACCTGTTAGTCGCATTTCACGTTCAGCTTCTGTCAGTGAGGCGAGAAACGAATCACGCTCAAACAGACGCGTCATGTAGTCTTTGACTTGCTTCGAGCCCTGACCGGTCAGTTCGATACCCAGTGCAGGTAAACGCCATAAAAGTGGCGCTAAGTAGCAATCAACAAGGCTAAATTCTTCACTTAAGAAGTAAGGATCTTCGGCAAAGACAGGCGCCAGAGCCAGGAGCTCTTCACGTAATTGCTTACGGGCTTTATCCGCCTCATCCGCACTGCCCTGCATGATCTGATCCACCAAGGTATACCAGTTACGCTTAATGCGATACATCATCAAGCGGCTTTGTGCACGCGCGACAGGATAAACCGGCATCAATGGCGGGTGAGGGAAACGCTCATCCAAGTATTCCATGATGATGTCTGCGTTATACAGCGCTAACTCACGGTCAATCAAGGTTGGAACAGAGTTATAAGGATTTAAGTCAACCAGATCTTCTGGCAGATTATTCGGATCCACCAGCTCGATTTCTACACTGACACCTTTCTCTGCGAGGACGATGCGTACCTGATGACTATATAAATCAGATGCGTCAGAGAATAACGTCATCACCGAGCGTTTATTGGCAGCAACAGCCATCAACCCCTCCAGGATGTTCAATATCAATAGAAAGCAATGGGGACTACAAGTCCCCATTGCGGATTAGCAACACACTAGATTAACCGATCAGTGCACATCGCGCCAATATTCTTTCTTGAGGAAGTAAGCCAAAATCAAGAATACCACGAAGAAACCGATCACCCACCAACCGAGTTGCTGGCGCTCAAGCTTCACCGGCTCACCGGAATACTCGAGGAAATTGACCAAGTCTCGGACGGCATTATCATACTCGCCCTTACTCAGCTCGCCGTTACCGTCAGACTTCAGACCGACAAATTCCTCAACCGGCTCACCATCCACCATGCGTGTTTCGTAAACCTTACGAGGCGTGCCTTGAAGCTCTTCAAGCACATGCGGCATGCCCACGTTAGGGAATACCGTATTGTTCACGCCAAACGGACGCGATGGGTCAACATAGAATGAACGCAGATAGGTATAGATCCAGTCAGTACCACGTACACGCGCGACCAGCGTCAAGTCAGGCGCTGGCGCACCGAAGTACTGTGCACCCGACTCTTGACTCATGGCGTTAGTCATTAACTCACCATAGTCCGCATTCTTGTCGACAATCAGGTGTTCTTCCATCAAGTCTTGTGGAATGTTCAGATCTTCTGCGACACGCTGATAGCGCTGATACTGCGTGGCATGACAGCCGAAGCAGTAGTTCATGAACATTTTTGCGCCACGTTGCAATGAGGCTTTATCCGTTAAATCGTTGTTGGCGTCGTCCAAGTGAACGTTACCGCCCGCGGCCATTGCCAAAGAGGGCAACAGCGCGCACAAGATTACAATCCATTTTCTCATTTGAATGTCACCCTCTCTGGTAGCGGTTTTGTTGCCTCATTTTTGCTGTAGAAGAACAACAGCACAAAGAACATGAAGTAACAGAAGCTGAAGATCTGCGCCAGCAAGGTGTACGTTGGAGTCGCTGGCAACGCGCCCAGAATGCCGAGAGCTACAAACGCAATCACAAATTGCACAATGTTTGCCAAGTGCAGTTTGCTACGGTAGCGATACGAACGCACGCGACAACGATCTAACCATGGCAACAAGAACAGCACCACAATCGACGCACCCATGGCGATAACACCAATCAGCTTGTCAGGAATCGCACGCAAAATTGCATAGAAGGGCGTGAAGTACCAAACCGGAGCAATATGCTCAGGGGTCTTCAGCGGGTTCGCGGCCTCAAAGTTCGGTGGCTCAAGGAAGTAACCGCCCATCTCAGGGTTAAAGAAAATCACATACGCGAACAAGATACCAAACACACCCACGCCAATGAGATCTTTCACCGTGCCGTATGGATGGAAAGGAATCGAGTCGATGATCTTATATTTTTTGGTGTAATCAGGGTGGAACGTAAACTGTGACTGCTGGCCATCGTCATCCGCTTCGCCTTTAGGCAGTTTGGTGTCGATACCATCTGGGTTGTTAGAGCCCACTTCGTGCAACGCTAGCACGTGCAACGCGACTAACAACAGCAAGACAATCGGCAAGGCTACCACGTGAAGCGCAAAGAAGCGGTTCAAGGTTGCGCCTGATACCACGTAATCACCGCGGATCCAAAGCGTTAAGTCATCACCAATCACAGGAATCGCACCAAACAAGGAGATGATAACCTGTGCCCCCCAGTAAGACATCTGTCCCCATGGCAGCAGGTAGCCCATAAAGGCTTCTGCCATTAACACCAAGAAGATCAGCATCCCAAACAGCCACAGTAGCTCACGCGGCTTCTGGTACGAGCCATAAATGAGGCCGCGGAACATGTGCAGGTACACCACCACGAAGAACGCCGAGGCCCCAGTGGAGTGCATATATCGGAGCAGCCAACCGTACTCGACATCACGCATGATGTATTCAACAGAGGCAAACGCACCTTCCGCTGAAGGGTTGTAGTTCATGGTTAGCCAAATCCCGGTAACAATTTGGTTAACCAGAACAATCATCGCGAGCACACCAAACATATACCAGAAGTTAAAGTTCTTCGGCATTGGGTACTCGGTCATGTGCTTGCGATACGCATTCATCGCGGGAAGGCGTTTCTCAATCCAGTTAGCAAAACTTTCCATTACGCAGCCCCCTCATCTTGTCCCACCAGCACTCGCTTGTCGTCCAAGTACATATAAGGTGGAACGACCAGGTTAAGTGGTGCAGGTACGCCTTGAAAGACACGTCCAGCCATGTCAAATTTTGACCCATGACACGGACAAAAGAACCCGGCTTTCACTCCACTCACTTGCTCACTGAAGCTGTCTGGTAGATAGGTTGGTGAACAACCAAGATGGGTGCATATACCAACCGCGACAAAAATTTCAGGTTTAATAGAGCGGAGCTGGTTGGTTGCATATTCCGGTTGTTGCGGCTGTGCTGATTGCGGATCGCGCAATTGGTCTTCAAAGCTTGAAAGCTCCTCAACCACGGCGTCGCTACGGCGCACAATCCACACAGGTTTTCCTCGCCACTCGACACGGATCATTTGTCCGTCTTGCAGCTTACTGATATCGACTTCGACCGGCGCGCCCGCCGCTTTGGCTTTCGCGCTTGGGTTCCATGACTTAATAAAAGGCACGGCAACTGCTACGGCCCCTAAACCGCCAACAACTGACGTCGTCGCAGTCAGGAAGCGGCGTCGGCCGGTATTCACTGGCGCATTGCTCATCCAACATTCTCCCATGTGCTCCCGCTTGGATTTTTATTTTGTCCTTTGCGTCCATGGAGCGTACGGCTTACTTAAAAACGAATATGTAATAACGGCTGACTGGGATCAGTTCGATTAAATCTTAGCTGCTATTACGTCGGCTAGATGATAGAGAAAACCCTACTTTTTGACAAGATAAAGCTACCTTTTTGTAACAAATGTGAGCGGTGTGCACAGAATTATGTAAAGGGTAATAAAAATGTTGGAAAGTGCGCGCTTATACACTGTTTTAAAAGGGAATAAAGAGGTAATGCCCTACCTTTTTACATCAGAAAAAATTGCATAAAAAAAGCCTGGCGTGAACACCAGGCTTTTTGTAGCAAATCTGACGATAACGTCGATTAACGCTTCGAGAACTGCGGGCTACGACGTGCTTTACGAAGACCCACTTTCTTACGCTCAACTTTACGCGCATCACGCGTCACAAAGCCAGCTGCACGTAGTGCAGGACGTAGTGACTCGTCATACTCCATCAAGGCACGAGTAATGCCGTGACGGATTGCGCCTGCTTGACCAGAGATACCACCACCAGAAACGGTGATGTACAGGTCAAGCTTCTCAGTCATTTCTACCAGCTCAAGTGGCTGACGAACAACCATGCGAGCGGTTTCACGACCGAAGTAAGTGTCGAGAGAACGCTTGTTGATCTCGATGTTGCCGCTACCCGGCTTGATGAAGACACGAGCTGCGGAGCTTTTGCGACGGCCGGTGCCGTAGTATTGTTCTGCCATTGCTTTATTCCTCTTAGATGTCTAGTACTTGCGGTTGTTGTGCCGCGTGCTTGTGCTCAGAACCTGCGTAAACTTTCAGTTTACGGTACATAGCACGACCTAGAGGACCGCGTGGCAACATACCTTTAACGGCTTTTTCAATCACCAGCTCAGGTTTTTGCGCGATCAGTTTTTCAAAGCTGATTGACTTGATGCCACCAATGTAGCCAGTGTGGCTGTAGTACATCTTGTCAGATTTTTTGCGGCCAGTTACAGCCACTTTTTCAGCGTTGATAACAACAATGTAGTCACCAGTGTCAACGTGAGGCGTGTACTCTGGCTTGTGCTTGCCACGCAGACGCGTTGCAATTTCAGTGGCCAGACGGCCTAGCGTTTTGCCTTCAGCGTCTACAACGAACCAGTCGCGTTTTACAGTTTCTGGTTTAGCAACGAAAGTTTTCATGCTAATAATTACCCGATTAATAAGTTTCACTTCAGGAGCCTAAGCTCCCACTGTTAAGCGTCCATACATCACCCCTTCGAGTGGTGGTACACCCGGCCAAAGCCTTTCAACAGTAACGGTGGGTCGCGAGATTATAGGGAAGAGTGGAGAAAAAATCACCTCCTTTTCGCAAAAAAATTCCGCCGTTTTTCTCAGTTGGTTATTGTTTGACTGTTCGCCAGCAGACAGCCTTAGGGCAAATGAGGCAATGCGAGATAGTCATGGCTTTGCATTTCAATCAGGCGTGACTGGCAACGCTTAAACTCAAACGCTAAACGGTCGCCATCATAGAGGCTATCGAGTGGCACCGCCGCTGAAATAATGAGTTTGACGCTACGCTCATAAAACTCGTCTACCAGCGCAATAAACCGACGCGCAGCATCGTCTTGTGTACTGTGTAATTGCGGCATGTCAGCGACTAATACCGTGTGATAAAGCCGCGCAATTTCCATGTAGTCGGTTTGACTGCGAGCGGACTGACACAGCTCAGCAAAACTAAAATGCGCCACGCCATCGCCATTTTCAATGGTATGTAGCGGGCGGTTATTTACGTCTATCACTTGGTCGCGCTGCCCCCCTTCCCCATTGAGTTTTTTGAAATACGCCTGCATCGTCTCGGTAGCAGTATCGCCAAGCGGGTGATAAAAAATAGCCGCTTGGGTCAGAGTACGCAGGCGATAATCAACGCCTGAGTCAACATTGACTACCTCACAGTGCTGGTTGATTAAATCAATGGCGGGCATAAAGCGTGCGCGCTGTAACCCGTTCCAATACAGTTCATCAGGCACGATATTTGAGGTCGCGACCAAGGTGATCCCGCGGGCAAATAGCGCTTCCATCAGGGTCCCTAAGATCATGGCATCGGTAATGTCCGAGACAAAGAATTCGTCAAAACACAGCACGCGGGTTTCTTGTGCAAACTTATCGGCGATTTGCGGCAATGGATCCGCTTCGCCATCCAGTATTCTTAGCTCTTGATGTACCCGATGCATAAAGCGATGAAAGTGCATGCGCATTTTGTTATCAAAAGGGAGTGCATGAAAAAACGTATCCATTAAATAGGTTTTCCCGCGTCCCACACCGCCCCAAAAGTATAGGCCTTTTACTGGGGTTACAGAGGCCGGTTCGCGCTTTCGCCAAGGCAACCAGCTGCGCTTTTCCGGCGTAGTGGAGGTGATGGGATGAGCGAGTAAACGGTGGTAGAGCTCATCGAGTTTCTCGACCGCCATACGTTGCGCGGGGTCTTCGATAAAATGGTGGTGGGTCAGATCGTTATTATAATGTTCTAAGGGCGTCATTCCTTGAAAGCCTCGTTGGTTATCGCCATCGTTTTCATAGTAACACGCGAGCGAGAAAGAGAAATACGCGCGTATAGGAGTACCACGTTCGCGATCTGGCATGTATAGTGAACACACGTTTCATCTTGCTAAGCCACCAGCAGATGTACGATATTATTATACGTAGGCAAGTGATTTCGCTTGCCCTGACTGACTCCCGGATACCCAGGGTGTTCAGTCAATGTGAGAGCACAAGGAGCAGTTATGGCCTGGATTAATAGCCTGATCTTTCTCGTCATCGGTATCGCGGTGGGCTTTTTTATTGCCCGTCTGACCACGCGCGATCTCAAACAACAAAAAAATATGAAAAGGGAGCTAGAAAAGTCACGTTACGAGCTCGAGCAATACCGCCAAGAGTTGGTGGATCACTTTGCGCAAAGTGCTGAACTGCTTGATACCTTATCGAAAGACTACAATAAGCTCTATCAACATATGGCCAAGACATCGTCGGATCTGATGCCTGACTTGCCCGACCAAGATAATCCCTTTGCCAAGCGTCTAGGGAAAATCACCAACCTGGAAGTAGACACCGCCAGTCATCCACCTCGTGACTATTCTGGCAGCGCCTCGGGCTTGTTAAAAAGCGACGAAGGCTCGCGCGCCAGCTGATCGAGGATTGAACTTTTTCAGATTGCCCCCACTCTCAATTGGTACGTCGACAATTGGAGTTAACCCATGATGAAAAAGTCTTTACTCGCAATTAGCGTCGCCGCGCTGACTCTTGGCGCGGCCTTTTCTCCTCTACCGAGCTATGCCGCCTTGCCTCAAGCGGTTAGCGGTGAAGCCATGCCCAGTTTGGCGCCAATGTTGGAAAAAGTCTCACCAGCCGTGGTCAGTATTGCGGTGGAAGGCAACAAGGTGTCTAAGCAACGTATTCCTGATGCATTTCGGTTTTTCTTTGGTCCCAATGCCCCCTCTGAGCAAGTCCAAGAGCGCCCTTTTCGTGGTTTGGGATCAGGGGTGATTATTGATGCCGATAAAGGTTATATCGTGACCAACCATCATGTGATTGATGATGCGGATGAGATCCGTGTCCAACTCAAAGATGGCCGCGAATACGATGCGACCCTGATCGGCAGCGACGAAATGTCTGATATTGCCTTGTTGCAGCTCGATGAAGATGCGAAAGATCTGACGCAAATTCCACTCGCTGATTCGGATCGTTTACGTGTTGGTGACTTTGCCGTTGCGATTGGTAACCCATTCGGGCTCGGACAAACTGTCACCTCGGGGATCATCTCAGCACTGGGGCGCAGTGGTTTGAACCTAGAAAACTTCGAGAACTTTATTCAAACCGATGCGGCGATCAACAGTGGCAACTCCGGCGGCGCGCTGGTCAATCTCAATGGTGAACTGATGGGGATCAACACCGCGATTTTGGGCCCGAACGGCGGCAATGTCGGGATTGGCTTTGCGATACCGGTGAATATGGCGAAAAGCTTGGTCGACCAAATCATCGAATATGGCTCGGTACGACGCGGCATGCTTGGCGTGACTGGCCGGGAATTGACCGCCGAGTTAGCCGATGCCTTTGGGCTCGCCACCCAGCACGGCGCCTTTGTTAGTCAGGTAATGCCTGAATCTGCCGCTGACGATGCCGGGCTCAAAGCCGGTGACATTATTGTCTCTGTCAACGGTAAGAGTATTCGCAGCTTTAGTGAGTTACGCGCCAAAATTGCGACGTTAGGGGCAGGTAAAACCGTTGCGCTCGGCGTAATTCGTGACGGTGAAAGTCTCGAGATGGAAACAACCCTTAAAGAAGCAGCTCAAACGCAAACCAAAGCGGATAACCTGCACAAAGCTTTGGCTGGCGCAGAGTTGAAAAACCATGATGCGAAACCAGCAGGTGTCGAAGTTGCCACGATTGAAGAAGGCTCGCTTGCCGCTCGATATGGACTACGCGCGGGCGATGTCATTATTGGCGTCAATCGACACAAAGTAGAGAGCTTGGGCGATCTGCGCAAGCTGCTCGAGGATAAACCGGGTGTGCTCGCCCTTAATATTGTGCGTGATAACAGCTCGCTTTATCTCGTGATTCGATAAACCGGCGTCTATTCACACCTTAATATTGATGCCTGCCACGTCGGCAGGCATTTTTATTGGCTCATGGTTTTTTTATCCGCCCAAGACGGTGATGATTTCCACAACCCGACCTCACAATGCTATTCTCTAGCCTCGCTTTGTTTTGCTTGAGGATGGCATTGTTTATGCTGGCTTTACTTGTTCGTTCCGTGATTATTGGCCTAGTCACGGCTGCCTTGCTATTAGTCGCGGTGCCTGATTTGCGCTCGGGCGTGTTATCCGAACTGTCTTTTATTGAAAGCGACGGCCAAGACACGGCAGAACTGGTGTCATTTAGCTATGCGGTTAAACGCGCATCGCCAGCGGTGGTCAATATCTACACCCGTAATTATACCGGTAACGATAAATTAGAGCTTAATACCCAAGGGTTAGGCTCTGGGGTGCTCATGAGCGCTAAAGGCTATATCGTCACCAACTATCATGTTGTCGCCGAAGCCGACCAAGTGATCGTCGCCTTGCAAGATGGGCGCATTTTCACGGCACAGATGGTGGGTAAAGATCAGCGTACGGATTTAGCCGTGCTTAAAATTCAAGCAGACAATCTCCCCGTGATCCCAGTCAATCAAAATTATCAACCCACGGTGGGCGATACCGTGCTCGCCATCGGCAATCCGTATAATTTAGGGCAAACCACCACCTATGGCATCATTTCGGCTACCGGCCGGACCGGGATGAGCTTTTATGGTCGCCAGGATTTTCTCCAAACCGACGCGGCCATTAACAGAGGGAACTCTGGCGGGGCGCTGGTAAACAGTCGCGGTGAGCTCGTCGGCATCAATACCGCCTCTTTTCAACAAGCAACCGACCTTGAAACCTATGGCATTTCCTTCGCGATCCCTTACCGTTTAACCGCAAAAATCATGAATAAACTGATTGCCGATGGCCGAGTGATCCGCGGCTATATTGGCATTGATGGTCGTGATGTAAACCCGGTGATGGCCCGATTATTAGATGCCGAGCAGCAACGTGGGGTCATGGTCGCTGGGCTTGATAAAGACGGACCTGCAGAAAAAGCGGGGATTCAGCCTCAAGATTTGATTATTCAAATTAACGACAAGCCCGTGCGCGGTGCACGCGGTGCGATGGATATGGTGACCGATACACGCCCTGGCTCAACGCTTAACATTACGCTGATCAGAGACGGTGAAACCCTGACCTTGCCGGTCAAAGTGGGCGATGAACGCCAGCAGCGTTAATCAACGCATAGCGAAAATAGGCGCCCATAAAAAACGCCAGCCTGTGAGGGCTGGCGTTTTTTGTGTTAAGCATGAAGGCCAATTAGCCTGCGATATCACTGGACTCGTTCACTTCATCGGCGTCAATGCGCTCGATTTTAGCTCCTAAGGCCTGCAGTTTATCTTCGATACGCTCATAGCCTCTATCGATATGATAAATACGATCCACCAAGGTTTCGCCCTTTGCAATACAGCCGGCAATCACCAAGCTGGCAGAGGCGCGCAGATCCGTCGCCATCACTTGTGCCCCACTTAGGCTATCGGTGTCACCACAGATCACGGTATTGCCTTCAATCTCTGCATGAGCGCCCATACGTTGTAATTCCGGCACATGCATAAAGCGGTTTTCAAAGATGGTTTCGGTGATTATTCCAGTGCCTTTGGCCACCAAGTTCAGCAAGCTAAACTGAGCTTGCATATCGGTTGGAAAGCCCGGATGTGGCGCGGTACGCACGTTCACAGCTTTGAGCTCGCGGTCTGTCATGTCTAATTCGATAAAGTCATCACCCGTTACTACCTTGGCACCGGCTTCTTCCAACTTATGAAGGACCGCTTCGAGTAACTCTGGCGAGGTATGGCGACACACAATATGCCCGCCAGACACCGCGGCCGCGACTAAGAAGGTGCCGGTTTCAATGCGATCTGCCACCACGGTGTGCTTACCGCCGCCAAGACGCTCTACGCCTTCAATCTCAATGCGATCGGTGCCTGCCCCCGTGACGTTTGCCCCCAACATGTTGAGGAACTTGGCCGTATCGACAATTTCTGGCTCACGCGCCGCGTTTTCAATCACCGTGGTACCTTGCGCTAACGTCGCCGCACTCATGATGGTGACTGTCGCGCCGACGCTGACTTTGTCCATCACGATATGCGCGCCTTGCAAGCGACCATCGACGGTTGCACGCACATAGCCCTCATCCAATGTGATGGTGGCACCGAGCTGTTCAAGGCCGTTAATGTGCAAATCCACGGGCCGCGCGCCAATCGCACAACCGCCAGGCAAAGACACTTCGCCTTTACCGAAGCGAGCGACTAACGGCCCAAGTGCCCAAATAGACGCACGCATGGTTTTCACGAGATCATAAGGCGCACAGAGCTCAGTAATCTCACTGGCATCAACATGCACTGACCCGTTGCGACTCACCTTGGCCCCTAAGCGTGATAACAGGGCCATCGTTGTGTCAATATCGCGTAACTTAGGGACATTCGCGACTTCGACTGGCTCTTCAGCCAGTAATGAAGCAAATAAAATCGGGAGGGCGGCATTTTTTGCGCCAGAAATGGCCACATCACCTTTAAGCGGGCCATTGCCCGTCACTCGAAACTTTTGCATCATATCCTCTTACAACTGCATCAGCTTTTTATCGCGTGCCCACTCAGCCGGTGTCATCGCTTTAATGCTGACCGCATGAATATCATTACGCGCAATGTGATCCGTTAGCGGACCATAGATCGTTTGTTGCTTTTTTACGCGTGACATACCGTCAAACATCTCTGCAACAGCGATGACCTCAAAGTGGCTGCCATCACCTTTCACATGCAGCTCGTCCACTGACTGAGCCTGTTCTGAAAAAGCGGCCTCTAAAATGGCTTTAACGTCGCTTGCTTCCACGTTTAAACTCCTTGTTGATGCTCCGCATCGTCAAAAAATGTGTCTAAATTACTCAGCGTTAACAATAGTTTTAGCTGTTCAGGCATCCCTTGATACCGTACCTGCTGTCCTTGATGACGCAGCGTACGATCAAGGTGGAGCAACATCGCCATTCCTGCTGAATCCACACGTGATAACGCACTTAAGTCTAACGTTAAGGCGTTATCGGTTGGGATCCATTGGTGACGCTGACGCCAAAAGGCAGGCACTGTGTCACGATCAAGCCGTCCTGACAAGTGATAGTGCTGCTCGCTGCCAGCCGTCAAGTTGACGCTCATGATGCATCCTGTTTTTGCTTATCTTCACGACGGATGGGCCGCTTGGCGATCTCTTTTAATTGTTCGACCACGGCATCAATACCATCACGACGCAGTGGTGTCTTCCACTCAGACTGCTTCGATTGGATCATACTGACTCCTTCAGCCGTCACGTCATACGCTTGCCAATTTCCTGTCCGCGTATTTTTACGTAAGCTAAAATCCAGACGAATAGGCGGACGTGATGCGTCAGTCATATCGACGCGAACTTTGACAATTTTATCATTCGGATCAATCGGTTTATCCTTTTGAACCTCAATGGTTTGGTCGTCATATTCGAGTAAAATCTGTGCATAGGAGGCAATCATGTACTCGGTGAAGGCCTCGGTAAATGCATCGCGCTGTTCAGGCGTTGCCTTGCGATAATACTGGGCGCCTAATATCAGCGACGCCGCATAGCGCGTATGGATATAAGGTAGGAGTTCGTCTTTGACGACATCACGTAATAAATCGGGATCAGCGCGGAGCAAGGTACGATCTTTGCGTATGCGCGAAAACGTATTCTCTGCGACTTGTTCGATCAGCTGATATGGGTTGGATTGGTCGACCGGCTCACTGGCCTGTACCGTCTGTCCAAGGCTGACTAACATCAAGCTCAGCGCCGAGCCTAATGCGATAAGTGTCTTTCTCATGCCATTTACTCCTTGTCACCCATACTGTAGAGGAACTGACCAATCAAATCTTCTAAGACAAGGGCCGACTTGGTGTCTTGGATTTTTTCTCCCGCCTCTAAATAGCCAATGCCGAGCGCTTCATCGACAAACCCTGGGGTAATACCGATATATTGCTCGCCCAGCAGCCCTGCAGTGTAGATCGACGCCGAGCTCGATTCCGGGAAACGTCCCGCTTCTTCACTGATTTGCAGTGTCACTTGTGGGACATAGGTGTCTGGATTGAGCGAAATATCCGTTACCTGGCCAACAGTAACGCCCCCCACTTTGACAGGGGAGCGCACTTTTAACCCACCAATATTGTCAAACTCAGCGGTGAGGGTGTAGGTGTCTGCCCGCCCCCAACGCTGAACATCGGCGACTTGAAACGCAAGGGCTAATAGCGCTGCAATCCCTGCGATCACAAAGCAGCCTACCCAAAATTCTGTTTTACGACTCTGTTGCATGATTAATTCCCAAACATGAGTGCAGTAAGGACAAAGTCTAGGCCGAGTACGGCCAGCGATGAATGTACCACAGTACGTGTGGTCGCGCGGCTGATCCCTTCCGAGGTTGGCGTGGCATCATAACCGTTAAAAAGTGCAATCCAGGTCACGGCGATAGCAAAAACGAGGCTTTTGATCAGCGCGTTACCCACATCGTAGCCAAGGTCGACCGATGCCTGCATCACCGACCAAAAGCTGCCATGATCAATGCCTTTCCAGTCTACCCCGACCAGCTCGCCGCCCCAAATCCCGACCAGCATAAAGATCACCGCCAGTAAAGGCATGGCGATGACGCCGGCCCAAAACCGGGGCGCAATGACACGACGCAGCGGATCAACCGCCATCATTTCTAAACTCGATAGCTGCTCGGTGGCTTTCATCAAGCCAATTTCAGCGGTCAGCGCGGATCCCGCCCGCCCAGCAAATAGCAGTGCTGTGACCACAGGGCCAAGCTCGCGCAGTAGCGATAAAGCAACCATTTGCCCAAGGCTGGTCTCGGCACCAAAGTCCGACAAGACTAAATACCCTTGCAGGCTTAATACCATGCCGATAAATAACCCGGAGACAATAATGATCGCGAGTGAGCGTACTCCGACAGAATAGAGTTGTTGAATAAGCAGTGGGAAGGTTTTACTCGGTTGAGGACGCCCCACCAGCGCACCGGTCATCACAAAGGTGGCGCGGCCCATTGACTCGGCCACACGCATGGTTCGACGACCCATGTCCGCGATTTGTGTTTTAATCACCGAAAATCTCCTGCTTTAACTCACCCGCGGGATAACGAAATGGCACGGGTCCATCGGCATGCCCTTCTAAAAACTGCTGCACCCAAGGGTCTGGATTATCTCGCAACGATTGCGGCGATCCACTGGCGATAATACGGCTATCGGCCAAAAGATACACTTTATCGGCAATGCTCATCACTTCAGGCACGTCATGTGAAACGACCACACACGTTAGCCCGAGTGCTTGGTTGAGTTGACGAATCAAGGTCACCAGCACGCCCATGGTAATGGGATCTTGTCCTACAAAGGGTTCATCAAACAAAATGAGCTCTGGATCAAGGGCAATTGAACGGGCCAGAGCCGCTCGACGGGCCATACCGCCTGAGAGATCGCTGGGCATTAATGCGGCAGCCCCTCTTAATCCCACCGCCTCAAGCTTTAGCATTACAATGGTATGAATCATGGATTCATCCAAGTCTGTGTGTTCGCGCAGCGGGAAGGCAACATTATCGAATACCGACATATCGGTAAACAGGGCGCCTGATTGGAAGAGCATACTCATGCGCTGGCGGACATCGAATAATTGGCGACGCCCTAGCGAGGGAATGGAATGGCCATCAAAAACAATATCACCGGCGTCTGGCTTTAGCTGGCCGGCGATCAAGCGTAATAACGTGGTTTTACCGATACCTGAGGGCCCCATAATGGCGGTGATTTGCCCACGTGGTACCTGCAAGTCGACATGATCAAAAATGCATCGGTCACCCCGTGAGAATGTCATCCCATTGATATCTATCAGGCTCTTTGCTGCCATGGCCGCATCTCATGGTTGGAAAGGAACAAAATGAAGTGGCTGATAATAAGGTGTCACCCCGCCTAACACAAGCCAGCCTGCGTATCGGGCCAAGCAGGACGTGACCCATCCCTGATAATAGCAGCCAAGAAACGGTTTATATGTCAAGACGAGGTCAATGTGCGCCCCTTGCCCTGTGACGCGACTTAGCCGCGATATAAGCCTTGGCGACGATACCAGCCTTAGCTGCGATACAAACCTTAACCGTGGCGCAATCGTTAATCGCGAGCAGGCGGCCGTTTATCGGTGGCCGTTCCACGGCGGCAACATCAAGATGATCCTGTCACAGCAACCCGCTTCATGGTGAACCATCTTTATCGTATCCGTAAGTCAGTGGGTAGAAAATGCCGGAATTGATAACTCACATGGGGGCTTTTTGCTTCACATTTCCCCCTTTAACCGTCAGAATTGCCCCTCATTTGAACCAAATTCACAACGCAAAGGATAGGTGTCATGGTTATAGCGGTTGCCATACTCATTGTTGGACTCATCGTGCTGGTATGGAGTGCCGATCGACTGGTCTTTGGCGCGGCTGCAATCGCGAAAAACTACGGCGTTTCGCCTTTAATCATCGGCATGACGATTCTCGCCATGGGATCGTCGGCACCGGAAATGATGGTATCTGCCAACGCTGCCCTCGCCGATAAAACCGATACCGCAGTGGGGAACGTTTTAGGCTCAAATATCGCCAACATAGCGCTTATTCTTGGTTTTACCGCGCTGATCAAGCCGCTGTCGATTGGGTCGACCATTATTCGCCGTGAACTGCCACTGATGCTTGGGGTCACCGTCCTCGCGGGGGCCTTGCTTTGGAATAATCATCTAGGGTTTTTCGAAGGGGTGGGACTGATCACACTGTTTGTGATCTTTATTTTAATGATGATTAAAATTGGTAAAGATTCAGGTGATTCCGACCCAATATTGGCCGATCAGCAGTCTGACATTCCTAAGGATGTTAGCAACCTGAAAGCGGCGATATGGATTATTATCGGCTTGCCTTTACTGTTGCTGTCATCGGATCAAGTGGTCGACTCCGCGGTTACCATCGCTCAGTATTTTGGCATGAGTGATCTGGTGATTGGCTTGACCATTATCGCCATTGGCACCAGCCTTCCTGAGCTTGCCGCTTCGATTGCCGGCGTCATGAAGGGTGAAGATGATTTGGCGGTGGGTAATATCATCGGCTCGAATGTGTTTAATATTCTCGCGGTCATGGCCATTCCTGGGTTGCTCAACCCCTCAGCGATCAGCGAATATGCCATGAGTCGTGATTATTATATTATGCTGGTGCTGTCTATTATGTTGCTGGTGTTTGCGTTGGGCAAATCACGCAGTATTAATCGCATCGAAGGCGCCATTTTCTTACTTTGTTATATCGGTTACCAAAGTTACCTATTTATTAACGCTGCCGCCTAAACGGACACAGTACAATGAGTGAATACAGTTTTGACTTTCGCCGCGCCGGGCTGGATGTCCTTAACATTGAGCAAGACGCGATTGCACAATTAAAAGCCGCCATTGATGATCGTTTTGAGGCGGCTTGCCAGCTGATGCTAAACGCCACCGGCAAAGTGGTGGTGATGGGAATGGGTAAGTCAGGCCATATTGGCAAAAAAATTGCTGCCACCCTCGCCAGCACTGGAACGCCTGCGTTTTTTGTCCATCCTGGCGAAGCAAGCCATGGTGATTTAGGTATGATCAACCAAGGCGATGTGGTGCTCGCGATCTCTAATTCCGGCGAGGCCGGTGAGATATTAACCTTGCTACCCGTGATTAAACGCTTGGGCATTCCGTTAGTCTGTATGACGGGCAATGCGCAATCTAGCATGGGGCAGTTAGCAAAAGTGAATCTTAACATTCATGTCCCGCAAGAAGCCTGCCCACTGGCATTAGCTCCTACCTCGAGCACCACTGCCACCTTAGTAATGGGCGATGCCCTTGCCATGGCCTTGATGCAAGCAAGGGGCTTTACCGCGAATGACTTTGCGCTTTCGCACCCGGGCGGTGCATTAGGACGCAAGCTGTTACTGCGCATCAGTGATTTGATGCATCAAGGCGCGCGTTTACCCGTGGTGCCCGAAACAGCCACCGTGCGCGATGCTTTATTAGAAGTGTCTGAAAAGGGCTTGGGGATGACCGCTATCGTCGATGCTGATCAACAGCTGACCGGCATTTTTACCGACGGTGACTTACGCCGCTTGTTAGATATGCGGATTGATTTGCATACCACCACCATTGGCTCGGTGATGTCAAAAGGCCCGGTGACGATTGAACCGGAGTTGCTTGCGGCAGAAGGACTTAAACTCATGGAAGAGCGAAAAATTAACGGGTTGTTGGTTGCCAAAGACGGCCAGCTGCTTGGCGCCCTTAACATGCATGATCTTTTAAAAGCCGGAGTGATCTAATGGCCTCTACCGTAATTGAAACGCTGTACGGCCCTATCGCCACCGACGTATTCCAGCGTGCCGCTGCCATTCAATTACTCATCTGTGATATTGATGGGGTTTTTTCTGATGGTCGCGTCTATATGGGCAATCAAGGCGAAGAACTCAAAGCGTTCCATACCCGCGACGGCTACGGCATAAAATCATTGATGAACGCCGGGATTGAAGTTGCTGTCATTACAGGCCGCCAATCTCAGATCGTTGAGAACCGAATGCGCGCACTGGGTGTCAAACATGTGTATCAAGGCCAAAGCGACAAGTTAGCCGCGTACCAAGATTTGTGTTCGCACTGTGATGTACTTCCCGCACACACAGCTTATATTGGTGACGATTTGATTGACTGGCCAGTGATGGAAAAAGTGGGGCTGTCTTGTTGCGTCGCAGATGGCCACCCACTGCTAAAATCGCGTGCTGATCATGTCACCCACATTGGTGGTGGGTTTGGCGCGGTGAGAGAGGTCTGTGATTTGCTGCTAGAAGCCCGTGGCGAGCTCGATCAACACAAAGGTTTGAGTGTATGACTCGGCGGCTAGGCCTGCTTTTACTGATCGTGCTTTGTGCACTCAGCGGCTATTACCTATTGGCCCAGCACCGTTGGCAAAAGGTGCAACAGGTCACCCCTGATGCAGAAAAGCCTTTGTTTACCGGCGAAGACATTGAAACGGTGCAGTATACTGCTGACGGTGTGCGTAGTTATACCGTTGAAGCCAAGCATCTTGAGCACTACGCCAAAATCGATGAGACCCATTTTAATGAGCCTGTACTTTGGACCTATCAAGACGGCCAAGATGAAGAGTGGCGTGTGAGCGCAAACTACGCCGTTTTATCGGACGAGCACCTGCTCACTATGACGGGCAATGTCCGTATTTTTAATTTACTGCCGAATGCACAAATTGATTCGGTAACCACCGACTCTGTGACCTTAAACCTCACAACACGAGATTTTTGGTCCGATAGTCCTACCACCATCACGGGCACCCGTTTTCAAACCACAGGAAAACGCGTGAAGGGCAACTTCGGTAGCCACCAGATGGAATTGTTAGACGATGTTAAAGGCCGATATGAAACGACCCCTCGTTAAAGCACTAGCAGGTGCGATGTTGCTATTTTCGCACTACTCACTAGCGCTGAGTAGCGACACCGAGCAACCTATTCACATTCAATCTGAAAGTCAGCATTTGGACATGGCCACCAATACGGTGACCTTCACACAAGATGTCGTGCTCACCCAAGGCAGCATTAAAATCTTGGCCGATAAACTGATCGTTATCCGCCCGGAGGGGAAAGATGGCAGTGAAACCATCGAAGCCTATGGTAAACCGGCAACCTTTGAGCAAACCATGGATGACGGCAAACAGATTCATGGCGAAGCGAACAAACTGCGTTATGAAGTCGGTAATGAATATCTCAAAATGTCGACCAATGCGATGCTCGAGCAAAGTGGCAACCAGGTAGAGGGCAATGTGATCACCTACGAAATCGACAAACAACAATTGGTTGCCGAGAGTGATAGCAACAAACGGGTCACCACGATTTTACAGCCGACAAGTAAAAAAAATTCATCCAATAACGATTCATCTGAGTCAGACGCGGAATAAGAGGCCACATGGCAACACTGACAGCGGCCAACTTGGCAAAGAGTTATAAAGGGCGAAAGGTCGTCGCCGATGTAAGCTTGGAAGTGAAATCCGGTGAAATCGTCGGTCTGCTTGGCCCGAATGGTGCGGGAAAAACCACCTCATTTTATATGATTGTGGGTTTAGTGGCCCGTGATGAGGGGGCGATTTATATCGATGATAAAGACATCAGCATTCAACCCATGCACAATCGCTCTCGCTTGGGGATCGGTTACTTACCGCAAGAAGCGTCGATATTTCGTAAACTCAGCGTCTACGATAATCTCATGGCGGTGCTACAAACGCGTAAATCCTTGACTAAAGAAGAGCGTCAGGACAAAGCCGAAGACTTGTTAGACGAGTTTAATATCCAACATATTCGTGACAGCTTAGGCATGGCGCTTTCTGGGGGCGAACGCCGACGGGTTGAAATTGCGCGCGCCCTCGCCGCGAACCCTAAATTTATTTTGCTTGATGAGCCCTTCGCTGGGGTTGACCCGATTTCGGTTATCGATATAAAAAAAATCATTGAACACTTACGTGACCGTGGTCTCGGTGTGCTCATCACTGATCACAATGTACGCGAGACGCTCAGTGTCTGTGAGCACGCTTACATTGTCAGCCAAGGTCACTTGATTGCACACGGCACGCCTGATGAGGTGCTCAATGATGATCACGTTAAACGGGTTTACTTGGGCGATCAGTTCAAATTGTAGGATCGGCTCACGCTAAAAAATGCCAATCAAGGCTATAGTTAAATAAAGCGCTTGCTCTGTTGACCAGAGCAAGCGTTTTTAACCTCTTTGGTCGTTGAAAAAGGAAAGGTGTAAAGCCTCTATGAAACCCACGCTTCAGCTTAAGCTTGGACAACAACTCGCAATGACACCACAACTGCAACAGGCGATTCGTCTGTTGCAGCTGTCGACGTTGGATTTGCAACAAGAGATCCAAGAAGCGTTGGAATCCAACCCTCTATTGGAACATGACGAAGGCCAAGAGCAAGACACGGATCAAAGTGATAGTCAGCACGATCAGCATGCGGCCTCACAAGAAACGGCAACCGCCAGTGCCGATACCATGGAAACATCCGATGCGTTCGAAAAAAACGAAATGCCGGATGATCTCCCAGTTGATACGACGTGGGACCACTTATACTCTGCTGGCACCGGCAGTACCGGTGTGGGTGGATATGATGATCAGCCCGTTTATCAAGGCGAAACCACGCAGACGCTATATGACTATTTAAAATGGCAGCTTGAGCTCACGCCATTTTCCGAAAACGATCACGTGATTGCCATGGCTATCATTGATGCGGTGGATGACCAAGGCTATCTCTCAGTCAGTACCGAGGATATTTTAGATAGCCTCGGCAGTGATGATATTGAACTGGATGAAGTTGAAGCGGTGCTTAAACGCGTCCAGCACTTTGATCCTCTGGGGATTGCGGCGCGTTCACTGCAAGAATGTTTAATGCTGCAACTGGCCACCTATGATGACAATACACCCTGGCTGGCAGACGCGCGCAAGGTCTTGACCGAGCATATGGACTTACTTGCCAATCGCGATTATCGCCAACTCATGCGAGAAACCCGTCTAAAAGAGCCGGAGCTTAAAGCGGTGATGCAGCTCATCCACAGTTTAGAGCCTCGCCCGGGTAACTTAATTGTCACCAACGAAGCTGAGTACGTGGTCCCTGATGTATCCGTGTTTAAACACCAAGGCCAATGGGTGGTACAAATTAACCCAGATAGTGTGCCTAAACTGAAAGTGAACGAGCAATATGCCGCTTACGGACGCAATGGCTGCAGTGCATCTGATGGCCAATTTATTCGTTCACACTTACAAGAAGCAAAATGGCTGATTAAGAGCTTGGAAAGCCGCAATGACACCTTACTTAAGGTGACGCGCTGTATCGTTGAGCACCAACATGACTTTTTTGAATACGGCGAGGAGGCCATGAAGCCCATGGTCTTGAATGATATTGCCCTTGATGTGGATATGCACGAGTCGACCATTTCCCGTGTCACCACACAAAAGTATATGCATACGCCTCGCGGTATTTTCGAGCTGAAATACTTTTTCTCCAGCCATGTGAGCACCGACAATGGCGGTGAATGCTCATCGACGGCGATTCGCGCCTTCATAAAAAAATTGGTCGCTGACGAGCCGGCAAACAAGCCACTCAGTGATAGCAAGATTGCCGCATTGCTGGCCGAGCAAGGCATTAAAGTTGCAAGACGGACCATTGCCAAGTACCGAGAGTCACTTGGCATTGCGCCGTCAAACCAGCGCAAGCGTCTATTGTAGACGCCTCAACAGAAGGAAAATGTGTATGCAAATCAACCTGACTGGACAGTCTGTCGACATCACGCCACCATTGCGCGAGTATGTGGAAACCAAATTTGCTAAACTCGAGCGCTTTTTCGAGCACATTAACAATGTCCATGTTGTACTGAATGTTCAAAAGCTTGACCAAATCGCAGAGGCAACGCTCCATGTAAATAACGGCGAGCTCCATGCGAAAGCACAGTCGCAAGACATGTATGCGGCCATTGACGGGTTGACCGATAAACTGGTTAAACAACTGAGTAAACACAAAGAAAAGCTCAAACAGCATTAGGCTATGGAACTTAAAGATGTACTTTCAGTGGACTGCACGCGTAGTGCTGTCCACTGCTCCAGCAAAAAACGCGCCCTGGAAATTATTAGTCAGGTTGCTGCGGATAAAATGGGCACTAACGCGCAAAAATTGTTTGAATGCATGCTAAGCCGTGAAAAACTCGGCACCACAGGCATTGGCGCGGGGATTGCTATCCCACATGGGCGAACACTTGAGAGCCAACAGGCTATCGGGGTGTTGTTGCAATGTGCGGAACCTATCGAGTTTGATGCAGTCGATAAACGTCCGGTGGATTTGCTATTCGCGTTACTGGTACCCGATGAGCAATGTAAGGTGCACTTACAAACCCTTTCGAGCATTGCGGAGAAGCTGAACGATAAACAGCTATGTCGTCAACTTCGCAGTGCTGACTCAGACCAAGAGCTCTACAACATTATTACGCAATAAGCCATCAGGCTAACGGGGAACATTATGATGCTAAAAATTGTCAGTGGCCGCTCTGGCTCAGGCAAGTCAGTGGCGCTAAGGGTACTCGAGGATCTTGGCTACTATTGCGTCGACAATTTACCCGTTAACTTGCTGCGTGACTTTGTCGTGTCACAAGATGACGCCGACGCCAAAATCGCGGTGAGTTTAGATATCCGCAACCTTCCGAATGCGAAAGAGCCGATCGCGGATACCTTAGAGGCATTACGACAAGTCTGCGATGTGACACTTTATTATTTGGATGCGGATGACAAGGATCTGATCAAACGATTCAGTGAAACACGGCGTTTGCATCCGTTATCGCGACATAATTTGTCACTTGAGCAAGCGATCCAAGCCGAAAAGCAACAGATGGCACCGATAAAAGCTCATGCCGATCGCGTTATCAACACATCCGGGCTCTCTATCCACGATTTGAGTGAATCTGTGCGTGCCTTGGTGCTTGGCCGCACCAGCAGCGATCTTGTCATGGTATTTGAATCGTTCGGCTTCAAGCATGGCTTGCCCGCCGATGCCGATTATGTGTTTGATGTTCGCTTTTTACCCAACCCGCATTGGGAGCCCACGTTACGACCCCATACTGGCTTAGAAAAACCCGTCCGCATGTTTCTTGCCGCTCAGCCAGATGTCGCAATGGTGATCGCGCAAATTAAGGGCTTTTTAGAGTCTTGGCTCCCGGCGCTTAAAAATAACAACCGCAGTTATGTGACCGTAGCAATCGGCTGTACCGGTGGTAAACATCGCTCTGTCTATGTTGCCCAGTACTTATCTGATTATTTTCATGAGTTAGGCGAACAGGTGCAAATCCGTCATCGCACGTTGGAGCAACAAGGATGACCGCCTTGTCAGCACAGGTCTGTGTCCGTAATCGCCTTGGCCTCCATGCCCGCGCCGCGATAAAGCTGGTTGAGTTAGTGCAAGACTATGATGCGCAAGTCACCCTACAAACCGACACTAAGTCCGCTAATGCAGACAGTGTGATGGCGATGCTGATGCTCGAATCAGCACAAGGCGAAACGATCACAGTGTCGGCCGATGGCCCTCAGTCAGCGTTAGCCCTAGATGCAGTCAAAGCGTTATTTGATGCGGGATTTGACGAAGACACGGTCACCTCTCACGCCACGACGTAAGCCTGTGCGTTCATTGCCCACAATTCCCGCCTTCAACCGATTTGTCATGAGACAGACACCCCTGATTGGGTTAGAATTTTAGTCATTGCATTTGGGGGAGTGACCGATGGCAGAGTCAACAGAACAAGAACAAAGTAACCAAACCCACCAACGTCTCCAAGAAGTCACTCAACTCCTTGAGCAAGGGATGTTCGTACGCGTACGTCGCATGCTTGAGGACATGGAGCCGGAAGATACCGCCCACCTGCTAGAAGCATCGCCGCCAAAAGGGCGTCTTGTTCTGTGGCAATTAACCGATCCAGAGGATCAGGGGGAAATCCTTGATGAGCTCTCGGAGGACGTTAAAGACGGTATCATGGTACGGATGGCGCCCGATCAGCTTGCGGCAGCCACCGAGGGCATGGAGACCGATGATGTCGCCTACTTGCTGCGTAGCTTGCCTCAGGACGTTTCTCAAGATGTGCTAGCGCAAATGGATGCCCAAGATAGGACGCGGGTGCAACAAGCCCTTTCCTATCCTGAGGAGTCTGCAGGCGGGATCATGAACACCGACGTCGTCACTATTCGTGATGATGTCACCGTGGACGTGGTCTTACGCTATTTGCGCATGCGCGGTGAGTTACCCGATACCACCGATACCTTGTACGTGATTGATCCCAATGGCCGATTAATCGGTAATTTGCCTATCAGTGCCCTCTTGGTGAATCAGCCGGATGTCGCCATTGCTGACATCATGGAGGATCCTGATGAAGCGATCAGCGTCACCATGGATGATGGCGATGTCGCCCATTTGTTTGAGCGTCGTAACTGGGTTTCCGCCCCTGTTGTCGACGAGCGTAATCACCTCGTCGGTCGGATTACCATTGATGATGTCGTCGATATTATTCGTGAAGATGCCGAGCATTCGATGATGAGTATGGCAGGCTTGGATGACGAGGAAGACACCTTTGCACCGGCTTTTAAAAGTGCACGTCGTCGTAGCATTTGGCTTGGGATCAATGTGCTCGCCGCCCTAACCGCGGCGTCCGTCTCTAATATGTTTGAAGGCACCCTGGATAAAATGGCGGCAATCGCCGTTTTAATGACCATCGTCCCTTCTATGGGTGGTGTAGCGGGTAACCAAACGGTCGCACTGGTGATCCGAGGGCTTGCCGTCGGCCATATCGGTGATTCCAACACCCGCTGGTTACTGGCCAAAGAAGCCACCGTGGGGTTGATGAACGGGCTGATTTGGTCCGCTATTATTGGTGGCATTGTGGTGGTTTGGAAAGGCAGTATTGAGTTAGGGTTAATTATTTCCGGTGCAATGCTGGTCAACCTATTTATCGCGGGCATTGCTGGGGTCGCAATACCGACATTGCTGAAAAAATACAATATCGATCCGGCGTTAGCGGGCGGCATGGCGCTCACCACCATCACCGATGTGGTCGGCTTGCTTGCCTTTTTAGGCTTGGCGACGCTGTTTATTACTTAACGCAGATAAGGTGAATCGGCCACGATGTGTGGGGTTGGTCCACGAGAAAAATCACGACAATAAACCCAAAAAAAGGCGAGCCACTGGCTCGCCTTTTTGTTATTACACTAAACCGCTGCTGTGCTAAACAGCTGTTACGCTTAACCGCTTTCCGCTAAAACAGGTATCACTTTATTCGTCCAAGAAGCTGCGCAGTGTTTCTGAGCGGCTTGGATGACGAAGTTTACGTAGCGCTTTCGCCTCAATCTGACGAATACGCTCACGAGTCACATCAAACTGTTTACCCACTTCTTCCAGCGTATGGTCAGTATTCATTTCAATACCAAAGCGCATACGCAGTACTTTCGCTTCGCGTGGCGTAAGACCGGCTAAGACATCATTGGTTGCCATCTTAAGGTTGTTCGACGTCGCCGAATCCATAGGCAGTTCCAACGTGGTGTCTTCGATAAAATCACCTAAGTGTGAATCTTCATCATCACCAATCGGTGTTTCCATCGAGATCGGCTCTTTGGCAATTTTCAGCACTTTGCGGATTTTATCTTCTGGCATCAGCATCCGCTCTGCCAATTCTTCCGGTAACGGCTCGCGGCCCATTTCCTGCAGCATTTGGCGCGAAATACGGTTGAGCTTGTTGATGGTCTCAATCATATGCACCGGAATACGAATGGTCCGTGCTTGGTCTGCAATCGAGCGTGTGATCGCCTGACGAATCCACCAAGTAGCATAGGTTGAGAATTTATAACCACGGCGGTATTCGAACTTATCCACCGCTTTCATCAAGCCAATGTTACCTTCTTGAATCAGATCCAAGAATTGTAAGCCACGGTTGGTGTATTTTTTCGCAATCGAAATCACCAAACGCAAGTTCGCCTCAACCATTTCTTTCTTGGCACGGCGTGCTTTCGCTTCACCAATGGACATGCGACGGCTAATATCTTTGATACGCTCGACCGACAGGCCAGTTTCGTCTTCGATAATTTTTAGCTTCTGCACACAACGGCGTAGATCTTCTTCGTAACGTGCGACACGCTCTGCGTAAGGCTTGCCTGAATTAAGTGCTTGGTCAATCCATGCATCTGACGACTCGTTACCGCCAAACAGTTGCACAAAGGTTTTCTTCGGCATTTTCGCCTGATCGACACAAAGACGCATCACCAAACGCTCTTGGGTGCGAACCTTGTCCATGGTCTGACGCATGTCTTTTACCAAACGATCAAACTGTTTGGGGATCAAACGGAACTGTTTAAATGTCTCAGACAATTCTTCGATCGATGATTTAGTGCGATCGTCATAACGCCCGTACTTCTGAATCGCGGTTTCCATTGCCGAATAAGTACGACGCAATTCGCTGAACTTTTCACGTGCGAGCTCAGGATCGATACCGACATCTTCCTCACTCTCATCGTCTTCGTCGCTATCGTCTTTGTCGTCGTCTTCATCTTCGTCATCCAGCTCTTTTTCACTGAGCTCGGAGCCGATATGGGTCGCGGTCGGGGCGACATTGTCCTGTTCGGGATCGATAAATCCCGAAATGATGTCGGTTAAGCGAAGCTCTTCGGCTTCAACTTTGTCGAATTGATCAAGCAGTGAAGCAATCGAGGCCGGATATTCCGCCACCGAACACTGCACCTGATTGATGCCATCTTCGATACGCTTGGCAATATCGATCTCGCCCTCACGGGTCAACAGCTCGACTGTCCCCATTTCACGCATGTACATGCGAACGGGATCCGTGGTGCGACCAATCTCGCTCTCCACACTCGATAGAGCTGCCGCCGCGGCTTCTGCTGCATCTTCGTCGGCCACGGTTTCTGACATCATTAACTCATCGGCATCTGGCGCGGCTTCCACCACTTGAATGCCCATGTCATTAATCATCTGAATGATGTCTTCTATTTGGTCGGAATCGACAATGTCTTCCGGGAGGTGGTCATTAACTTCGGCATAGGTCAGATAGCCTTGCTCCTTGCCTTTTGCGACAAGCAACTTTAGCTGTGACTGCGGATTTTGATCCATAGACGATATCCAACTTCGGGTCTGAGTGAAGAATTTAGTATGCGGAAACGCAAACCGCCAATTTTAACAAATGTCACCTTTGCTGGCTACTTTCTAAACGGACTGGCTCTGTATAAGGAGCATCAGTTCCCGCTTCTCTTCGACTGATAAGCCGACGGTATTTGACTTCGCTTGCAACTTGGCTATTTGTTGTTCGACACACTGGGCGAGTATTCTATCCAGTGAATCGCAAAAAAGTTCTGACGCATTTTCATCGTCAACATGTAGGTCCCAGCCAGCCAAACGGGCTAACAAGGCTTCTTGTTTGGTTCCCCGCCAGTGCTCTAACAACTGGCCGGTAGTGATATGGGGGCGCTGTCGACAGATCTCAAGGATCGGGTTTAACAACGCTAACCCGGGTAAATCAATGGTGTCTGCCGAGGGTAACGGCGGCACTTCTTGACCAAGCATGGGGTACTGCACCAATAAGGCAATCACCTCACGCATGGGTGTACGCTTAATGTCAGGCTGACCATGGACCTTAACAGGTTGTCCTTGCCGGCTGATTAGCGTATCCAACTGGTGATCATCCATAATACCGAGCTTTTGCCCTAACGTATTACGTAAATAAAGACGCAACGTATCACCCGGCACTTTCTCAATCAGTGGCACGGCTAAGTTAGCTAGCTTGGCTTTGCCCTCTCGGCTACTGGTATCCACCTGCTTGAGCAAGGTATTAAACATAAAGGTCGATAAGCTTTGCGCCTCGCTTAAGCGCTGCTCAAAACCTTCTTTCCCTTCTTGGCGGATCATGGAGTCAGGATCATCGCCATCGGGCAAAAACATAAACTTCAGCTGCCGACCATCATGAATATAAGGCAGGGCTTGCTCCATCGCACGCCATGCCGCATCACGACCGGCACGATCACCATCGTAGCAACACAGTATAGTACTGGTTTGCCGGAACAGGGTTTGAATATGTTCACCTGTGGTAGAGGTCCCCAATGAGGCAACCGCATAGTCAACGCCAAATTGCGCCAACGCCACCACATCCATGTAGCCTTCAACCACCAAAATACGTTCGGGGTGGCGGTAAGACTGCATCACCTCATACAAACCATACAACTCACGACCTTTATGAAAGATCGGGGTTTCAGGTGAGTTAAGGTATTTAGGCGTGCCATCTCCCAATACCCGGCCACCAAAACCAATCACACGACCACGTCGATCGCGAATCGGGAACATAATGCGGCCACGAAAACGGTCATAAGTATGGCCATTGTCATTTTCAATCAGCATCCCTGCCGTTAACAGTTGCTGCTGATCGGCTTGGCTGCGCCCAAAACGTCGCTTAATCGTATCCCATTGGTCAGGAACGAACCCGACACCAAACTGTTTTACCACTTCTCCGGATAATCCGCGCTGTTTGAGATAATCGATGGCCACTTGCCCAGCATCGGTGCGTAATTCACCGCTGTAGGTACGCGCAATGGCTTCCATCATCTCGTAGATTTGGCGCTTATCATCACTTGGCATGCTGGGCCGTGCGGAACCCCCCGACGACTGCTCGCGAGGTACCTCTAAACCCAGACCACTGGCTAGCTCTTCGATCGCTTCCGGAAATTCGAGCCGTTCGAATTCCATCATAAAGTCAATCGCATTGCCGTGCACACCACATCCGAAGCAGTGATAAAACTGCTTATCCTGGCTCACACTGAATGAGGGGGTTTTCTCGTTATGGAACGGGCAACAGGCACTATAGTTTTTGCCTTTTTTCTTGAGCTTGACCCGTGCATCTATGATCTCAACGATGTCGAGACGTGAAAGCAAGTCATCAATGAATGCGCGCGGGATTCTGCCTGCCATAACCTGAAATTTATAAGGAGAGAAGCAAACAAGCCGCGCCGTCCATAATGGAAAGCACGGCTTGTTATAAAGTGAGGAATATCTAGCCTAGGTGCGCTTTGACACGCTGGCTTACTTTCCCCATATCAGCGCGGCCTTGCACTTGAGGTTTTAATACCCCCATGACGTTGCCCATGTCTTGCATTGACGAAGCACCCGTTGTTTCAACGGCTGCTTTCACCAATGCGTCGACGTCGTCATCGCTCAGAGGCTGGGGTAGAAATTCTTCTATCACCGCGATCTCAGCAAGCTCTACATCGGCAAGGTCGTCACGACCGGCTGCTTGGTACTGGGCTACGGAATCACGGCGCTGCTTTACATTTTTGGTCAACACAGCCAGGATTTCATCATCGCTTAGCGACTGACGCGTATCCACTTCTTGCTGCTTGATTGCTGCCATTACCAGACGAAGCGTACCGAGGCGCGCTTTGTCTTTTTGTTTCATCGCCGTTTTTTGCGCGTCTTTTAGACGTTCAAGCAATTCCATAGCATTTTCCTGAATCTATCGTTATTAGTACATACGTACGCGGCGTTGGTTTTCGCGTGCCAACTTTTTCAGGTGACGCTTTTGAGCAGCGGCTTTAGCGCGTTTGCGAACGGTAGTTGGCTTTTCATAGTTCTCACGACGGCGAACTTCAGAAAGAATACCTGCTTTTTCACAAGAGCGCTTAAAGCGACGCAGTGCTACGTCAAATGGTTCGTTTTCACGTACTTTAACTACTGGCATGTGCCTTTCACCTCGGGGGTTGTCAGTTACTGCTGGCGAACAATTGGCCAGCCTTGATTAAAAATGGTGCGAAATTCTAATCCGAAGAAGGGGTGAATGTAAAGCGCATCTAGCGAATTACTTCTAAGCCATGTAAGATTGCGCGCACGGTCAGTCTATTCTGACCCTCTCTTCTCCGCTTCGATCACCACATTATATCATGTGGGCAATGATCTTAAATACACAATCTATCGGCTGTTAACCTGAGGTTATGATGCGCATTTTAGGCATAGAGACATCTTGTGACGAAACCGGCGTTGCGATCTACGACGATCAGGCAGGGCTTTTGTCACACCAACTTTACAGTCAGGTAAAACTGCATGCCGATTATGGCGGCGTTGTTCCCGAGCTGGCCTCACGCGATCATGTCAAAAAGACCTTGCCCTTAATTAAAGCGGCCATGGCGCAAGCGAACCTTACGCCCGATCAACTCGATGGCATCGCCTATACTGCCGGCCCAGGTTTAGTGGGTGCGTTACTGGTTGGATCCACCATTGGCCGCAGTCTTGCGTATGCATGGCAAGTGCCCGCGGTGGGTGTCCACCATATGGAAGGTCATCTACTCGCGCCCATGCTTGAAGACAATCCGCCCGCTTTTCCTTTTGTCGCCTTGCTGGTGTCAGGCGGCCACACCTTATTGGTAGAGGTGAAAGGCATTGGCCAATACCGTATTTTAGGTGAATCGATTGATGATGCTGCCGGTGAGGCGTTTGATAAAACCGCGAAACTGATGAATCTCGATTACCCGGGTGGCCCATTACTGTCTAAACTCGCCGAAAAAGGCACCCATGGCCGCTTTACCTTTCCGCGTCCGATGACTGACCGCCCAGGGTTAGATTTCAGCTTTTCCGGCCTCAAGACCTTCGCGGCCAACACCATTGCCGCCAACGACACCGATGATCAAACACGAGCAGACATTGCCTATGCATTCCAAGATGCAGTCGTCGATACGCTGGCGATTAAGTGTAAACGCGCCTTAGACCAATGTGGCCTGAATCGTTTGGTGGTTGCCGGTGGAGTCAGTGCTAATCGTTATCTACGTGAAAAGCTCGATGTGCTGACCAAAAAACGTGGCGGCGATGTATTCTATCCTCGCCCTGAATTTTGCACCGATAATGGCGCGATGATCGCCTACGCGGGCATGCAGCGACTTAAAAACGGTGAGCATATGGGACTCGGAGTTAAAGCTCAGCCTCGTTGGCCACTAGACACACTCGCGGCTGTTGATAGTGAACAGACAGACTCATGATATGACGCGATAACCCGTGGCGTATCAATACGTCGCACCCTAATACGTCGCACCATCGCGAAAATAGTGCAATCATCCCCAAAAGGCAGCCATCGGCTGTCTTTTTTGATTTAGGCACGGTGGCATCGCGCTCGGTGTATCGCGCTCTATCGCTCTCGCCGCCACCAACGAAGTAAAACAGGCTTTTCTTCTCCATCCAATAACCGTCGGATATTGTCGTAATGGCGAAATAAAATCAGGCAAGAAAGCATGGCTACGGGCATGGTAAATTGCGGCTTAATCCACCAGGTAAACAGCGGGGCGACAATCGCAGTGACGATCGCGCTTAATGACGAATAGCCGGTTAAGACCAAGACTAGCCCCCAGGTGGCGACCAGCAATCCAGTGAGACTTAACCCGATCGGTGCCATTGCGCCGAGCGCGGTAGCAACCCCTTTCCCGCCTCGAAAATGAAAAAACACCGGATAAATATGACCAAGGCATGCAGCAATCGCGATTAGCCCCAGTAAAAAAGGATTGATCCCGATTAAGTAACTAAGCCACACCGGGATCGTGCCTTTGAGCATGTCGCATAACAGCACCAGTGCCGCCGCAAACCGTCCACCGAGCCGATAAACATTGGTCGCGCCTGGATTTTTAGACCCCTGATCTCTGGGATCGGGTAAGCCAAAGGCACGACAAACCAGAACGGCACTAGAAACAGAGCCGAGTAAGTAGGCAGCGATGATGATGGCAATGGCCAGTGCAGTCATGTGAAATCCCTAGAGTTTGTGCCGCATTCGTTGCTATAGTGCGCCCACGTTCATCGATAAACCTATCATGGATCGGAACGTATCACGTATCCATCTGTCAATGGACACATCCAATGATACGAACTTTCTTACCACAGTGGTATCCGACCTGTCACGGAGTGTGAAAAAACATGGATTCCGTATTCATAGAACAACTCGACGTGTACACCACTATCGGTGTTTACGATTGGGAACAAACCATCCAGCAAAAGTTGGTGTTCGATATTGAAATGGCGCACGACAATCGCCCTGCGGCCCAACAGGATGACGTCACCCTTGCGCTTGATTATGCTAGCGTCAGTGACGCCGTTATTGCCCACGTTCAAGCCAGCCGCTGCGCGCTCATCGAGCGCGTCGCCGAAGAGGTTGCGAGCCTGATCCAATCTCAATTTGGCGTGCCTTGGGTGAAAATCCGCGTCGCCAAACCCGGCGCTGTGGCGCCCGCACAGTCTGTAGGCGTTGTTATAGAGCGAGGCACACGGTGACACAAGCATTAGTCAGTATCGGCTCGAACATTGAGCGCGATTTTCATATTGAAGCGGCCGTTCACGCTCTGCGTCAACTCGATCCACAGTGTCGGTTTTCTCGCATTTTTGAAGCCGAGCCGGTCGGGTTTGAAGGCCCTAACTTTTATAATCTCATTGCCGAACTTCATACCGCCCAGCCATTAGAGACCTTTTGGCAGGCCATCCGCGATATCGAACGGCAGCATGGCCGTCAGCGTGATGACATTAAGTATCGCGATCGTACCTTGGATATCGACTTACTCACCTTTGGTGATCACTGTCAACCCAGTGGCCCTACCTTACCCCGCAACGATATCTATAAATTTGCTTTTACCCTTTGGCCGCTCGCCGAACTGTGTCCAACACAAGCGGTGCCGGGAGATGGTCGTACCTTCGCTCAACTTTGGCAGGCATTTGACCAGCACCAACCACTATGGCCTATTGATACGCCGGCCTATTTGAAGGATCAATCATCATCATGAGCCTATTCGAAGCCTTCTTTTTAGCCTTGATTCAGGGACTGACTGAGTTTCTTCCCATTTCCAGCTCCGCGCACCTGATCCTCCCTTCCCAGTTATTTGGTTGGGCCGATCAAGGGTTAGCGTTTGATGTGGCCGTGCATGTGGGCACGTTGGCGGCAGTCATCGGCTATTTTCGCCGTGAAGTCCGGAATTTGCTCGGCGCGTTTTTCGCATCCTTAGCAGGAAAACACAGCCGCGATAGTCAATTAGCTTGGATGATCGTCTTAGCGACTATCCCAGCTTGTCTTGCCGGGCTGTTCCTAAAAGACTTGATAGAATTGTACTTACGCTCGGTATGGGTGATCGCAGCCACTACCTTGGTATTTGGCGCCCTATTGTGGTGGGCCGATCGTCACGCGCGGCTTGCCAATGACGAATACCAAACCACCCAGTCGCGGGCATGGTTGATTGGTATCGCACAAGCGCTGGCATTAATCCCAGGGACATCTCGCTCTGGCGCGACCATCACCGCCGCCTTAATGCTGGGCTACACACGCGAAGCCGCAGCACGATTCTCGTTTTTGATGTCGATTCCGATCATCACTCTGGCGGGTTCCTACCTTGGTTTGCAACTGGCAACGAGTCCTGAGCCGGTTGCGTTAGCGCCAATCGGTGTGGGCGTGTTGGTTTCGTTTGTCAGTGCATATGCCTGTATCCACGCGTTTTTGAAATTGGTCACGCGCGTGGGAATGCTTCCTTTTGTTATCTATCGTCTGGTACTCGGCGCGGTCTTAATCGCTTTTATCGCCGGATAAAACAGGCACCGCTGAGTAAAATAGGCGGCACTGCTGAGTAAAAAAAACCAAGCACGAGAGCGCTCGTGCTTGGTTTATTTTTTTGCCTCGGCTTTTTTACCTCGTCCTAATTGCAGCGCTACGTCCTGATTGCAGAGGGTCGTGGTCGAGTGGCTAAAACACCTTACTCGCCAGCCACCTTCATTGAATCAATAATGATCGACCCGGTTTGAATCTGACTACGGGTTTCAATGTCAGTGCCGATGGCGACGATATTGGCAAACATGTCATTCAAGTTACCAGCAATGGTGATCCCACTGACTGGGTACTGTACTTCGCCCTTTTCCACCCAAAAACCAGCGGCACCGCGTGAGTAATCGCCGGTGACTGGGTTAACACCTTGCCCCATCAGTTCGGTAACCAGCAATCCGGTTCCTAATGTTTTAAGCATGGCATCCGTATCTTGGCCTGTGTGGCTCACGTACCAGTTATGAATCCCGCCGGCATGACCTGTGGGTGCCATATCTAGCTTACGGGCGGCATAACTGGTCGCTAGGTAGGTTTTCAAGATCCCTTGCTCAATAATGCGTCTGTCTTGTGTGATCACCCCTTCGCTATCAAACGGCGCACTGGCGGCCCCTTTACGTACATGGGGCAATTCATTGATAGTGAGCCAATGCGGAAATATCTGCTCGTCCTTTTTGTCTAATAAGAACGAGGATTTGCGGTACAGTGCCGATCCGCTAATCGCCATGACCAAATGACCAAACAACCCCGTTGCGACACTACGATCGAACATCACGGGCACTTGGCATGTCGAGACACTGCGCGGGTTCAAACGGGCAACCGCATGTTTGGCCGCTTCAACCCCGACAAATGCAGGGGTCCATAAATCGGCTTTGTCACGCGCCACTGTGTAGCTCATGTCACGCTCCATGCCGCCCTCGCTTTGCGCAATCACCGAGCAGCTTAGCGCCTGTTGACTTGACGGATAGCTCCCGAGCATACCGTGGCTATTGCCATATACTCGGATCCCATAGTGACTGTCATAGCTGGCACCATCACTGAACTTGATCCGGCTGTCATGATTCAAGGCTGCTTGCTCAGCTTCAATCGCCAATGCCGCGGCGGTATCCGGTTCGGGCTCATCCGGATAAAACAAGTCCAAATCCGGGTAGTCGAACGCCATCAAGTCTTTCGGCGCCGGACCACCAAAGGGATCGGGCGAGGTATAGCTCGCGATTTCTAACGCGGCTTCGACCGTTTTAGCTATCGCTTTTTCAGATAAATCGGTGGTGGAGGCGCTGCCTTTACGCTGATCGCGATACACGGTGATGCCGAGCGCACCATCTTGATTAAATTCAACGTTTTCGACTTCGCCCATTCGCGAGCTTACACTGATGCCGGTACTTTTGGTGATAGCGACTTCGGCTTGATCACTTCGCGCCGACGCCATATCTAGCGCACGACTTACCGCTTGGCGAAGCTGCTGCTCTTGTTCAGCGACCTGTTGTTTCACACTCATAGTTGACCTTTTTGATTCGCATTCGAGTTCGACATCGTGAGCTCAGCGAGGCTATGATAAAAAAGCCCGCGTTTGGGCGCGTTTCTTGTTAACATACGTGTCATTGCACATTCTCACTGAGGTTGAACATGGGCCGTAAAAATAAACCCGCTCCCTGGGAGGAAGAGGAAGAAATCATCTGGGTTAGCAAGTCCGAGATGAAGCGCGATATGCTTGCTTTACAATCGCTCGGCGAAGCGCTGGTTAAACTCAAACCCGCGGTATTAGAAAAATTCCCGCTTGATGACAACTTGCTCTCTGCGATTCTCGACGCACAACGTTTAAAAAACGAAGCCCGTCGACGCCAGCTCCAGTACGTGGGCAAATTGATGCGATCGCGCGATCCTGAACCGATACAAGCGGCGCTCGATAAGTTGCAGAACAAACATGCTCAACATAGCATGGCGCTACAAAAAATTGAGCAGCTACGCGATCGTATTATCGATCAGGGCGATAGTGCGATTAGTGATGCGCTCTTACAGTATCCTGATGCTGACCGTCAGCGTTTACGCCAGTTGGCACGTCAGGCTCAAAAAGAGCAACAGCAAAATAAGCCGCCCAAGGCCTATCGCGAGATCTTCCAATATCTCAAAGGCTTTTACGACCAAAGCCTATAAAACAATACGCCAGTGCCTCGCACTGGCGTAGATTGGTTAAGATTCGGTGCCACCGACGGTCATCGCATCTAATTTCAATGTCGGTTGCCCAACACCAACAGGCACGCTTTGCCCGGCTTTCCCGCAAACCCCAACGCCAGGATCAATCGCCAGATCATTGCCCACCATCGATACCTGCTGCATGGCTTCAACACCACTGCCAATTAAGGTCGCGCCTTTCACCGGAGTAGTGATTTCACCCTTTTCAATCAGATAAGCTTCTGACGTGGAGAATACAAATTTCCCCGAGGTGATATCGACCTGCCCGCCGCCAAAGTTCGGCGCATATAAGCCTCGCTCAACACTGGCAATGATCGATTCAGGGGTACTGTCTCCACCTAACATATAGGTATTGGTCATGCGTGGCATCGGCAAGTGTGCATAAGACTCGCGACGACCATTCCCGGTGGGAGCCACACCCATGAGTTTGGCATTATGCTTATCTTGCATATAGCCTTTGAGTACGCCATTTTCGACCAATACATTGTACTGGCCTGGCACCCCTTCATCATCGATGCTCAACGAGCCGCGACGATCATTCATGGTGCCGTCATCAACGATGGTACACAGAGGAGAGGTCACTTGCTCACCAAGGCTACCGGTAAATACCGATGACTCTTTGCGGTTAAAGTCCCCTTCTAACCCGTGACCGACCGCTTCATGCAGCAACACGCCCGGCCAACCTGCACCCAACACCACGGGCATCGTCCCTGCTGGTGCCGCGTCTGCACGAAGGTTGACCAGCGCGAGACGGATAGCTTCATCAGCAAATTGCAACGCGCGCGACTTACCCGCCTGCTCGTGCAAAAAGACCTCGTAACCATAGCGGCCACCGCCACCAGCACTGCCGCGCTCACGACGACCATCTTGCTCAACTAACACTGAGACCGATAAGCGCACCAAAGGACGAATGTCGGCGCCATAGGTACCGTCCGTCGCCGCAATCAGCACTTGCTCATACAAGCCGTTTAAACTGGCATTCACTTCTTTGACGCGTGGCTCTTTAGCACGAATATAGCTATCGATTTCTTTTAATAAATCAATTTTCTGCTCACGCGTCAGGCTTCCCAACGGATCGATGGGCCCATAGTAAGGGGTCGCTTGGACGGCACGAAAGGCGCTGACCTTACCGTGTCCACCCACAGGTGCAATGCCCCGCGCCGCAGTCGCACTTTGCATTAAGGCATCGGGGGTGAGCTGATCCGAATAGGCAAATCCGGTTTTTTCACCGCTGATCGCTCTGACACCAACGCCACGGTCGATGTTAAAGGAGCCGTCTTTAATAATGCTGTCTTCCAGCGCTAACGATTCATGCCAAGTGGATTGGAAGAAAATATCGCCATAGTCAATCTGGCGACCGCTTAAGTGCGCCAGCGTCGCATGAAGCTGCGACTCACTCACGCCCGCCGGGCGCAGTAAGGTTTCTTCGACCTGTTCCAGACTCATTCGCTTACTCTTGGTTGTGGCCGCCGAGCTGGCAGCCGAAAGAAAAAGATAACGCGCCGAGGGTGCGCTATTTCAGTTGGCTTTGCAACCGGGTATGAGACAGTACGGGCATCTTGCCCCGAATGGATTCACTGACACTAAAATCAAGCTCTGCCCACGTCACCCCGGGTTCACGCCCCAGGGATGTGACCACTTGCCCCCAGGGATCAATAATCATCGAGTGCCCCCAGGTTTGCCGCCCTTTACTGTGCTCGCCACACTGGCCTGCGGCAATAATCCAACACTGGGTTTCAATTGCCCGAGCGCGTAGCAGGGGCTCCCAATGCGCTTGACCGGTCACGCGGGTAAAAGCTGCCGGCACGGTGATGACGTCGGCCCCTTGCGCGCGTAGCGCTTGGTACAAAGGCGCGAACCGTAGATCGTAACAAATGCTCAACCCTAGGCAACCGAAGGGCGTATTCACCGTCGACAGTTGGTCGCCCGCAGCAAAGTAATCTGACTCTCGATACCGGCCATGCGCATCAGCCACCTCGACATCAAACAAATGTAATTTATCGTAGCTGCCCCGAAGATGCCCGGCATTATCGAACACTAAACTGGTACTGCTCAGCAGCCCGTTGTCATTTTGGATGGGAAAAGCGCCCACCACTAACCAAAGGTCGTACTGGTGCGCCAACTTGGCAAGCTGTTGCTGTAACGGGCCATGGCCCAATCGTTCAGCATGACGTTGATAATCATGTTTCCCGCCAAACACTAACGCATTTTCTGGGGTCAGCACCAGTTTCACGCCTTGATCACTGAGTCGGTGCAAACTGGCTTGCAGTGTCTTCATGTTATGGGCGGGATCGGCACTGGATGTCATTTGGATAACACCGGCTTTCATCATGCTCACTCCTTGGCTTTTTCTGCCTGCTCGCGCAATCGTTCAGTCGCTTCGGGGGGAAGGGCTAACGCTTCTTGGTTACGCGACACTTCCCGAATATCTGGTGTGCCAATCGAACCTATCACCTGGTAGCGTACTTGGGTAAACACATCCATCACCGGAGAAATTGCTGTCGTCACCGCGAGTACATACAGCGCGGTTTGCGGCGTAACCGCAAAGGCACTTAATACCGGGATCCCTGAGGTAATATCCGGCGTAAAACGCACATCCGCATTGACTTGGTTTTCCACTAAATTGGCAATACCTTTGATAACCATATCACCGGCAATGCCATCCATGCGGATATTATCGGTGACCAAGACGCCATTTGTGATCACGGCCCGCCCCGTGATGTCATCAAACGCCAGCCCATCGTCAAACACGCCCGAGAAATCGAGCTGAATTTTACGCAAAATAGAATCTAAGCTAAATAACCCTAACAGTTTGCCCGCGCCACCAACACCACTGATATAACCGTCTTGGATATCCGCACTTACCTCGCCATTGAGGCTGGATATATCAGCTTGCCAAGGTAAGCCGGCATAATTCAGTGCGGCTTGGGTGGTAAAGCTTGCATCTTGGATCCCACCACTGACGCCAAATCGTCCCATGAGATCCGAGGTACTTTCGCCACCCAGTGCTAACGTCAATGCGGTTTGATGGCGCCCTTGTTTATCTATCCGCCAATGCCCATTGACCGCTGCATGGTTATTGCCGCTTTTTACCGTCAGTGACGACAGTGTTAGCTGCTGATCGTGTTTATTGACAACGGCCTCGACACGTCCCAGTCGATACCCTTCTAACCAAAGATCATCAATCGTAAGGCGTGATGGTGGAATGGCGGCCAGTAAGGCTTTGTCTGCAGCCGTGGCTTGGGGATCCACAGGCTGAAAGAGTGGTGCGTCGGTAGGTTGGGTCTGGTCGGACGGCTGTCGATTGATATGCCAGTGATCAATATCGACAGCTAAACGACCTTCTATTGGCCAGTTTGCTTGTCCGCTGAGCTCTTGACTGCCGACCAGCACATGCCATCCCTTCGCTTTTTGACGCGCGGCCACTGATAAGTCATGAAAAGCGAGCTTCCCGGCCGAGAGTTGATCGACTTTGACATTCACACGTTGCGGTATCGGTAAGCCAGGGTATTGATGTTGCCGATCCGGCCATGCTTGCCGCACGTGTTTCCACACTGCGTGCCACGCGTCTACATCCAAGCGTGCAAGTGCCAGATCAAAGCGATGACCGCGAGTGGCGAGGAGTGTGGGTTGTTTATCGCCAACTTGCCACTGACTGGACACAAATTCTGGGGTCGCACCTTGGGTATTAATTCGTGCTTGATAATTCACATTTGGCAACTGTACGCGCCCCGTTAACCCTTCACGGTTACCGCTTGCTTCTATATGCGCCTGCCCTTTTTGCCAGCGCGGTTTGTGAAGCGGCGCAGGCAGCGTTGATTGCAGTGGTGTCGTATCGACATCAATGCCGAGCTGGTAGTCAAACCCCGTATCATGAAGGGTAAGATCGAGCCCAGCCTGCCAACGTGCGCCACCAGAAAGGTAAGGCTTGAGCGGCAGCGATAACTGGTTCAGCAATGGCACTATGTCCCAATCCGCCTCGATACCTACATCCAACTGATAGCCGGCAGAGGCAGCTTCGCCCGCAAGATCTAGGTTGATAGCTTGCCCCAGCCACTGAGCACTCATCGATTGGGCCGTGATGCCATCGTCGTCAAACGACAGTGCCCCCGAGACATTGTCCAAGGCCATAGCAGGCGTTTGAATCCTGACTTGGTTGCCCGCAAAGTCCACCTTGCCGGTTGCATGAGGTTGCTCACCATCAAGCGGGATCGATAAACCTAACTGCGCATTGACTAATCCGTCGACGTTGATATGAGTTAAGGCGGCACCGACCGTATCCACTAATGGGGTGGCCAGCATATAGCGGTGCACCGCGTCTCCTGTCGCCGAGAGCGAGGCCTTGAGTTCAAGGCGACTGTCTGCCTCGGTCATGTCGACAATGTTTGCCTGAACCTGACGACTGACGGCATCGTTTAAGCGAACATGATCACCCTCAATCGTCAGGCCTGCGTTGTCGAACAAGAGTGTCGCATCAAGCTCTGTCAGCGTCGGCCAGGCGGTATCAAAGCTAAATGCCCCATTGCGCAGCGGCACTTTGGCTTGAAAAATGCCATCATGCTCACGGTATGGAAAACTATCTAGGGCACCAAACCAAAGGATTTCACTGCCCTCGGCTTGGCCTCCTTGAATGGCACGTGATAAATATCCGGTCAATGATTCAGGCAGGGCGCGCGTTGGCAAATAACGCCACGTTTGTCCGGCATCGGTCACATCGGCATGGGCGTAAAGCGCAAGAAATGGCGCCCCCTGCTTGGGAATATCAAGACGAAAGGCGCCGGTTCCGTGAACATCTGCACCGGTGACCGCTGCCTTTTCGCTCCAAATCGAGACGCCTTGGCTCGTCGGTTGCCAATTGAGGGTGAGCTGACCTTGTTCAAGTGGCAAAGGCGCTTGAAAAAAGTCGCCATATGGCAGCGACTGCGCGCCAAGTTCAAGCTGTGCCTGACCACGTCCTCCCTCGCCAGATAGGGTAGCATTTAAGCCATGAAACGCCGGAAAATACCCCCAGCGTTCGGCCGACACCTCGGTCAGTGTCGCTTGATAGCGTAGCGGCGTTGTCGGTTGTTTGCTTAATGCGAGGGATTCAACCTGGCCCGCCGGTGCCAGCGCGGCCGCTATACGGTGCTGTTGTTCCGACTGACTGACCAAGCCGAGTAAAGGCTGTAATAAGGCAATATCCAGGTCGGCCGCATTGAGACGCCAACGCTCGTTCGTTCCTTGCCATGACAGCCGAGAAATCGCAGGGGCTGTGGTGGCATTTTGCTTCACCCATATTCCGTCCGTATCCACGCGCCACGCACGTTTGCCTTCTGCGGTCAGTTGGACTTGGCTATCTTTCACCGCCCAGGTTTTTGCCTCTTCCGCGCTGTCATGCCATTTGAGCGCGAGATCATCAATCGATAACAACGCATCACGGGGTTGGCCGCGTTCCACGCGCACCCAGGCTTGGGCATCTAAACGCGCCGCATCAATGGTCACTGAGGGCGTCAATGTTTGCGTGAGCCACGGCGCGAGATCCATCGCTTCACTGGCAAGATAAAAATCGCCAGTCAGGGTGTCGACGCCTTGGGTTTCAGTGAAAGCGGCTTTAACACGCACGGCTTCTAACTGGGTGCCTTTTACCCCAATTCGCGCTTGTACCTGATGTTGTCCTGCTTGATTACGCCAAAAGAGATCCTTGATAGTTAATACTTCTGTTTCAAGCGATGGGGTCACCAGGATGACTTTGGCGTTCGGTATCGAGAATTGGCCCAAACGGGCAAGGAAGAGATCTTCAAGCCGGGCACGCACATTGGTACCCGTGTCTTTTTCTGGCAACTGACCGGTATCCAGCACCAGGCCATCGAGTGTTACATGAGAAAAAACCGGTTGCCAACGCATCAGTGTTGCGGAGACATCAAGCTGTAAATCAATATGCTGAGCCGTCAAAAGCGCCGATCCATTATCGCTCGTCGCTAGAGAGACATTTTTTAATGTCAGTGAAGGGGTCAAATTACGCCACTGCCCGGCAATGCCCTCAAGTTGCGCACTGAACCCCGTCTGCTCAGACACCCATTGCCGTAACGGCGCTTGCAAAAGCTCAACATTAGGCAATAGAAAGCGCAAACCGCCTATCAATAAGGCGGTGATGACTATCATGCTGATCACGCTGGTCATTAACCAGCTGACACTTTTTCTCACCCAAGCCATGGCTTACATCATTACTACGTCAAACTGTTCTTGTGTATACAAAGGCTCTGACTTCACTTTGACTTGCTTACTAATAAATATTTCCAATTCAGCCACAAGGTGAGAGTCTTCACCGGCAAGGGCTTCAATGACTGCCGGCGCGGCATAGACAACAAACTTATCCGCATCATAGGTACGATTGACCCGAGTGATTTCTCGCAGCACCTCATAACAGACGGTTTCCACGGTTTTGACCGAGCCACGCCCGTCACACGTCGGACACCCGCCACACAGCACGTGTTCGATGCTTTCTCGTGTCCGCTTACGGGTCATTTCGACCAAGCCTAACTGGGTAAAGCCATTAATGTTGGTTTTTACTCTGTCTTGGCTCAATGCCTGCTCAAGCGAGTGCAGCACGCGACGGCGATGCTCATCCGTGCTCATATCGATAAAGTCGATAATGATGATCCCGCCCAGATTTCTCATCCGAAGCTGGCGTGCAATAGCGCGAGTGGCTTCAATGTTGGTATTAAAAATGGTTTCATCGAGGTTGCGGCGTCCAACAAAGGCGCCGGTATTAATGTCGATGGTGGTCATCGCTTCCGTCTGGTCGATGATCAGGTAGCCGCCCGATTTTAGCTGTACTTTACGCTCTAACGATCGTTGAATTTCGTTTTCCGTGTCATACATATCAAAGATGGGCGCTTGTCCGTCGTAATACGCCAACTTATCGGCTAATTCAGGCACAAATTCGGAGGTAAACTCTTGTAGCTTTTCATAGGCCTGTTTGGAATCGACCCGAATCAAGTCTAACTCAGTGCCGACAAAGTCACGGACAATGCGCTGCGCCAACGCAAGCTCGCCATACAGCATGGACTTGGTTTTATATCGGGCGCGTCGCTCTAATACCTTGTTCCATAATCGCTTTAAAAAGGCGGCATCTTGCGCCATTTCATTATCTGTTGCGCCCTCAGCGGCCGTGCGAATAATAAAGCCACCCAGCTCGTCACAATACTCACTGACGATGCTTTTTAGGCGTTTGCGCTCATATTCGCTCTCGATCCGTTGCGATACGCCCACATGGGCAGCGCCAGGCATGAAAACCAGATAGCGCGAGGGCAAGGTAATGTCAGTGGTTAAACGCGCGCCTTTTGTGCCTAGCGGATCTTTCACCACCTGCACCACAATATCTTGCCCTTGACGGACAAGTTCGGAGATATCGCGAACTTGAAATTGCTGTTTCTCGTTTTCTGATACGCATTCGGTATGAGGAACAATATCAGAGGCGTGTAAAAACGCGGCCTTCTCTAAGCCAATATCGACAAAGGCTGCCTGCATCCCAGGCAAAACACGACTGACCTTACCTTTGTAGATATTGCCTACAATTCCGCGTTTCGCTTCACGTTCTATGTGAATTTCTTGGAGGTTGCCCCCCTCTACCATCGCCACCCTCGTTTCACTGGGTGTGACGTTTATTAACAGTTCCGCACTCATGGTTTCCCCGATGTCTCAAAAGTGGGGCCTAGCGCCACTCGTTGGTGCGCTCAGACCGAAAATTGTTTGAGCAGTTGCTCGGTTTCATACAGTGGCAAACCAACGACGGCGTGATAGCTTCCATCGATACGGGTCACAAACTTACCGCCCAATCCTTGAATCGCATATGCACCGGCTTTATCCGCGGGCTCCCCCGACTGCCAATAAGCATCAATCATCTTATCCGTCAGTGAACAAAACCAGACTTTGGTGGTGACAACGGTGGTGACTTGCTTGATGGCATTTGCCACTGTCACGGCCGTCATCACTTGATGCTCTCGCCCAGACAGCTGTTTAAGCATCCGGGTTGCATCGGCTTGATCTATCGGCTTTTCCAGTACTTGGTCACCATCAACCACAATGGTATCCGCGCCAAGTACCGGGATGTGCCCACCCGTTTGTATCACGCCGGCTCGCGCTTTATCTTGCGACAAGCGTGAGACATAGGCATAGGGCGATTCGCTCGCGTTTTGTTTTTCCTCTACATCGATGACGACACGAGAAAAGTTGACGCCCATTTCGGTGAGCAGTTCATGGCGTCGAGGCGATCCCGAGGCCAGGTATAAATCACAATGCATAGTCCCTCGCTAACGAATGGCAAACCGACGGCGTAACCGGCGCAATAGTAAGAACACCCAGGGCCACAGTATGAAGTTAAGCACACCCGCCCAAAGCTGTTCAGGATTAAACTGTACGTTAGAGACTAAATACTCCGCCCAGAACTCGATCAATTTTCCAGCCAAGGTCAGTAAAGACAGTAAAAGCGCTTGGTGCCAATAGGACATATTGCGCAGTAATTGAAAATTAAGCGCGACAATATATATCAAAATGGCCATGGTCATCCCTCGAACGCCCAAGGTGGAGCCCAACATCAGATCCCATAACAACCCGACCACTAACGCTGTCCCCACATTCACTCGATGTGGCAACGCCAGAACCCAGTAAAATGCGACGAGCAAGACCCAAGAAGGACGAAAAGGCGCCAGTTCACCGGGCCACGGAGCGGCCTGCAAAATCAACGCAACCATGAAGGAGAGCCAAATAACCAATTGGCCACGAAATGTCACATTTGCCATTATGGTGATTCTCCCTCGCTACCTGACGACGGCGCAGAGTCAGATGACGGGTTTTCTTGCTCAGATGACGATTGACTCATAGGCCGATCGGAGGGCGCATTATCGGCTTTTTCTGGGGTTGGCCAGACTAAAAGAAGATAACGTAACCGATCGAATTTTACTGCGGTTGTCGCGGTGACTTGCGCAAAGGGACGTTTATTATCAAACGAGAATTCTGTCACCGTGCCCACTGGATAGCCTTCAGGAAAGACGCCGCCAAGCCCGGATGTCACTAATTTATCGCCCACTTTAATATCCGTGCTACTCGGAATATTATCCAAACCGATATAGGCGGTGGTCCCACGGCCAGACGCTATCACGCGAATATCATTGCGCATCACTTGAACTGGCACCGCATGAGTAGGATCAGTGAGTAACAAGACACGGCTATTATGCGCACCGACATAAGCAACCTGTCCGACGACCCCGTGTTCATTGATCACTGGCTGCCCTTCATACACACCATTGGTGCGTCCTTTATCGAGCATCACTTGGTGTTTATAGGGATCAGAATCGACCGCCATCACTTCGGCGACCATTTTTCGTTCATCACGAATAAACGACGATCCGAGTAGCTCACGTAAGCGTTGATTTTCGCGCTCTGTCTGTGCCAATAGAAGCTGATCACTTTCGAGCTGCAACACTTGTTTGCGTAAGGCGCGATTTTCAGCCACTACACGTTGATGAGCGCGAAACTGCATCACTAATTCATCAAGGGTGTCACGAGGCACATTCGATGCATACTGAAGCGGTGCAACCAAGGTGTTGAGGAAATAGCGGACCCCGGCAAAAGCATCAAGACGACTATCAGCCAGCATAAGGCTGACTGATAGTAGAAGCGCGAAAAACAGGCGTAATTGCAGAGACGGTCCTCTGCCAAACATAGGTTTCATAATGAAAACAACCTGTTTGTTGGCACAGTCACGTTAATCTTCGCTAAAAAGATCGCCGCCATGCATATCGATCATCTCAAGCGCTTTACCCCCACCCCGTGCAACACAGGTCAGTGGATCTTCCGCCACAACCACCGGAATCCCCGTTTCTTCGGTCAGTAAACGATCGAGATCGCGCAGAAGAGCGCCGCCGCCGGTAATCACCATGCCGCGCTCGGAGATATCGGACGCAAGCTCTGGTGGGCACTGCTCTAACGCCACCATCACTGCCGAAACGATACCGCTCAGCGGCTCTTGTAGCGCTTCCAAGATTTCGTTGGAGTTTAGCGTAAAGCTACGTGGCACACCTTCAGCAAGGTTACGACCGCGAACTTCAATTTCGCGCACTTCATCGCCCGGATAGGCTGAACCAATCTCGTGCTTAATGCGCTCTGCCGTCGCTTCACCAATCAAGCTGCCATAGTTACGGCGAACATAATTGATAATGGACTCGTCAAAACGGTCACCACCAATACGCACTGATGAGGAATAAACCACACCGTTAAGCGAGATGACCGCCACTTCGGTGGTACCACCACCGATATCAATCACCATCGAACCGGTCGCCTCGGAAACCGGCAGGCCAGCGCCAATCGCCGCGGCCATCGGTTCGTCAATCAGATAAACTTCACGCGCACCCGCGCCCACGGCTGATTCGCGAATGGCACGGCGTTCAACTTGGGTAGAACCACAAGGCACCGCCRCTAGCACTCGTGGGCTCGGACGCATGTAGCTATGATCATGCACAGACTTAATAAAGTGCTGTAACATTTTTTCGGTGACATAAAAGTCAGCAATGACGCCGTCTTTCATCGGGCGGATCGCGGCAATATTACCTGGCGTTCTACCCAGCATTTGCTTCGCATCATGACCCACAGCAGCCACACTCTTAGCAGAACCCGCGCGGTCTTGACGAATAGCGACAACAGACGGCTCATCCAGAACAATGCCCTGTTCTTTTACATAAATCAGTGTATTGGCGGTTCCCAAATCAATCGATAGATCGTTGGAAAACATCCCGCGAAGTTTCTTAAACATGATGGTCAGTTAATCCTGCAAGCTGTGAAATCAGACAAATTGAGCTAAATGTATCAACGCGCACGGTAAGCAGCAAGATACGGTGCTTTAAACCTGAATGAGATCTGTGTTTTTTTTCAATGCGCTGTCATTTTGATGATTTTTCCATCAAAAACGCATCATTCCCTTTGTTTTTCTGCCGCGGGTGACTGGCATGATTCACCGATCACCAACGTCGTGGACGCTTGTTGTGAAGCCGTTGCCTCCTGATACATCAAATAACACGCGGGCGCTGGCTGCTCATGGAACAACCAAATAAAGTCAACGCGGTTTTGTTCAGGGTATCGTCGTATCTGCCAACGTGTGGTGTCCTGCAGCGCGCTCACTAACTTAGGCAGCGCACTGATTTGGGGATAGCCATATGTTACGCCTATTTCGATACCGTCGACGGTCAGTGATTGAGCAGGCTGATCGGTGATTTTCTCGGCTTTCGCCAAGGCAAACGTCCGTGTCGAGGCACTATCAATACCACTTTTTAACCCTTTCAACGCTGACACATTCGCATCGGCTTCATAATCATAGAACTTAGGTACCGCAATGACGACAAGAACTGACAAAATACTGACTAATAATACGGCTTCTAACCATCCACGTCCCTGTTGAAATACTTTTTTTTCCCTAAGCGTCATCGTTTTCCCCAGCGGCGTCGCTTTTTCTGGGCAGGATGCGGTGACATTTCGGCACCCAGCAAACGCCCTTGCCCACCTGCCACACCAAGATCTTTCACCACGGACCACTCCTCATTCGTTTCCACACCGACGGCAAGCACCTCCGTGCTGGTTGCTTCACAAGCGCCCAACACACTGCGCAAATACAGCTGGTTTTCAGGGCGTTGGTGAATATTGCGGACCAGGCTACGATGCAGCTTGATATAAGCCGGTTGAATATCTTTTACGTAGTGAGTGCTCACTATCGTTCTGCCTGCTTGGTCAACGACAAGTCGGCACCCTAACGCGGCAATCATTCGTAAGCAAGGTCGCGCGGCATCAAAGTGCGAGACTAAAGCGCCCTCCGAGACTTCCACCAGCAGTCGATTTAATGTACTGCGTGGAGTTTGTAGCAAGGCATCACGCAGCCAAATCACAAATTCGCGCTGACATAGTGAGTATGCACTAACATTCACCGCATAGTTATCAATATGATCACGCGTTTTTAGCCACCATAACGCACGTCCCACGGTAGCCTTGTCGAAAGTAACATCCATGCCGACCCACTCGACCCCGGGCCAAAAGCGCGATGCTTTTAACACTTTACCTTTTTCGTCTTTAATTCGACCCAAAAGTTCATAATGGAGACGGGTTTTGCCATCTCGTGCAAACACGGGTTGGCGGTAGAGCATGGGGCCTTCACCCGCCATTACCGACTCGAGTAAGGTTCGCCAACGTACACTGCCGCGTTTATCCAAACGGCTGAGTTGTTTATCAAACTGTGACCAGCCATTTTGTCCTGTTAGCTCCGCCGCTTTTAGCGCTCGCTCAGCTTCATCCATTAATCGGCCACGCCGCTCCCCCGCGCCAAAAGAAGTCATGCCCAAATGAAACCAGTTATCTTTCTCCAACGCCTCTGACGGCGTCAGTTTATCTAAAGCGTTGGTGATTTGCGCCAAGAAAGGGTGCACTTCATCCCCTGCCTGGTTGACCAATAGGATGGCAAAATCAGACGCAAAGTAACGCGCAAGCACGGCATCGGGAAAACGCTGAGTCGCATTAGAGAGCACGTTACCGATAGCTTGAATCAAGTGATCCGCGGCCTCTTGACCATGTTGCGCGACCAACTCATCCCAGTCGGCGACACGGACTAAAATAACACTGCCTTGACTCGCATCATCGGTCGCCAGTGTATGCAGCCGGTTATCAAACATCACGCGGTTCGCGGCTCCCGTTAGCTGATCGAGAAAGGTATTTGTGCGGATAAAGGTGTCAAAACGACTCCGCTCCTGCCGAGCCTCTTTAAGCTCCTCAATGAGCTGACTCAACGCAGCACTCGCGGGAATAGGCCATTCTCGAGGGTCGCCTTGCTGTGCCTCATCCAGGCGGCCCGCCAAAACTAATCGGCCACGCTGCTCCAAGACTTCACTGCCATACAGTTGCCGCCGTAACCATCCGATCCCCCACGCTAAACCAAGGACAATCACCAAAATCGCCGCCGACAACGAAAAGAGGGGGCCAATCGAATACGCAAACTCGGCATAAGGCGGGACAAATGTGAGTTTCACGGCATAACCAGGATGACTGTCGAGCGGAATATCTCGCGTGATAACTTGTTGTGTGGCGATCGTTTGATATTGGATTTGTTCGTATTGATACAAGATCCCGGTTTCTGAATAGATGGTCAAAGAGGTCACGTCACTGGCTTTGAGCATTTTGGGCAACCAGCGTGAAAAATACTGATTGTCTCGTTGCTCGCTCGCCATCTCTTGATCAATCACCTCGACCATGCCATCGACGTAATGCGAGATAAAGTCGATCCCCAGCTGGCGAAAACTGATAGCGCCACCAATAAATAAAACGAAAATGGCGCACACCACGATTAAGGTGACAAATGCAACGAGTCGGTTGGTCAGCTTCATTCCGCTGACTTTAATCGCATTAGCTGTTCTATCCATGATTCTCTGCTGACTGAGGTCGCCTTTTGGGGCTCGTAGCCGCTATTATCAGGCTTAGTGATCATAATGTGAATGCCTAGCCACCATCCGTGGCTACCTTTTCTTCCCCAAGAGGACTCATGGACTGGATTACCTGTACCAAAAGCTTTATTTGTGTGGTCGATCAGGGCTCGTTAGCACAAGCTGCCACGCAACTACATACCTCAAGCTCAGCCTTATCCAAACGCCTGAGTTGGCTTGAGCGCCAGCTTGGCGTGCAACTGTTAAAACGCACCACCCGAAGCTTGTCGATGACCGATGCCGGTGATCTTTTTTATCACCGAGCAAAAACCTGGGTCGACGATTGGCAACAATTAGTCAGTGAAACCACGTCTACCTTTGGGGAAGTCAGCGGCATATTACGTATTGGTGCGCCATTGGTGACAGGGAACCGTTTTCTGGTCAACTTTATTGCTGAGTTTCTTGAGATTTATCCGAAAATCAAGGTTGAGCTCACCACCTTGACCCCAGGACAGCTCCCTGATCTTAATCTTGATGTGGTGATCAGCCGCGAGCTCGAGTACTTCAACTCTGCCAGCTATATTGCGGCAAAGCTGTTTGATTTTCAGCCTGGCTTTTTTGCCTCGCCCACCTATCTTGCTCGGCACGCGCCGATAACCCACCCTGACCAACTAAGCCAACATAATATTTTGCTCTATGGTCACTCCCATCAGCCTCAAGAGCGGGTCTTCGAAGATGGCACACGTTTGCAGTTGTCGGGAAACTTTGTCTCGCCTAATCCTGAAGCCTTAGTGAGCGCTGCGGTCATTGGCATGGGCATTATTTTAGGAGGGGCTGGGACCGTGCAAAAAGAAATTGATCAGGGCTTATTGGTTCCCGTATTGCCTGCACTCAAGCAGCCACGCTCATCGGCTTATGCGTATTACCCCAAGTTGGAGTACAACCACACGAAGACCAAGCTATTTATCGATTTTATTAAACAAAAAGTTAAACAGTTGTACATTTAGCACGCGCCACCCTGTTATGGGAGGCTAGGTTCTATCAGGGGTTAGGCGATTTTGGAAAAAGTATTTTATTTTTTGTCTATATATCACTAACAATTGCTGCGCTAGGGTAGGGCTAAACACTCACCTCACAGCGATACGATATTTATGTCTTACTATCATCCTCAATACCCTGATACGCCTGCGCTTAAAAAAGCAGCTAAAAAGCGTATTCCTGCCTTCGCGTTTGATTATCTTTGTGGCGGTTGTCACGACGAAATTGGGGTGGCGCACAATGCAAGCTCCTTCACTCAAGTAAAGCTGCAATCTGATTTACTCGCCCCGACCCCCGACATTAACTTATCGGTCGAACTATTTGGCAAACACTACGCCGCCCCATTCGGTGTCGCGCCCGTCGGATTACAAGGGCTGATGTGGCCAAAAGCGCCAGAAATTCTCGCGAAAGCGGCTTATAAGGCGAACCTTCCTTATGTACTCAGCACCGTATCCTCAGCGAGTCTTGAAACCATTGCCGAGATCTCTGAGGGCACGGCGTGGTACCAGCTGTATAACCCGACGGATGCCGAGATCCGTGACGATCTGATGGGACGCATCAAACGAGCAGGGTATAAAGTGCTGGTGGTGACGGTGGATGTCCCCACCTTTGGTTATCGTCCTCGCGATATCAAAAATGGCTTGGCCATGCCGCCCAAAATGAACCTTCGTAATATCGCGCAAATGATGCAATGTCCGAGCTGGAGCTGGCATACACTCCTTGCCGGTATTCCTGAAATGCAGACTTTGAAACCTTACATGCCCAAGAATATGCCCACCAGCGAGCTGGCTAACTTTATGAATAATACCGTGATGGGCGCGGTCGACTTTGAGAGCCTAAAAGTGATCCGGGATAACTGGGATGGGCCATTAGTGCTTAAAGGGCTGGTCAATCCTGAGGATGTCGCACAAGCGGTTGCGCTGGGCGCAGATGGTGTGGTGCTATCCAATCATGGCGGCCGCCAGTTAGATGTGGGCGAATCCCCGTTAGATACGATTCAAACCATTAAGCATCAGTACGGCGATAAAATTAAACTGTTAATGGACAGCGGCGTACAAAGCGGTGGCAACGTAGCGCAGGCCATGGCAATGGGTGCTGACTTTACCTTGCTGGGCCGAACGTTTGTTTATGCTTGTGGCGCCGTGGGTCAACACGGCGGTGAGCATGCCATTGAAATGCTCACTCAACAAATGACTCAGGTGATGGGCCAATTAAAATGCCCCACACCAACCCAACTGCCTCACTTTTTAAAAGCTGGGCCTGGCGTTGCCTAATCTCATGCCGTGAATCAATACGACATCCTAAAAACAAAGCGCCCCAATCACGGGGCGCTTTGTCGATCAAGCTTTGTCGATAACGATATGGCGCTCAGATAGCCGTTGGTTAAGAACGTAGCCTAGAACGGAATATCGTCGTCAAAGTCAGGCAGATCATTATACTGCTGCTGAGGTTGCGACTGAGGCTGAGATTGTGGTTGCGGGGCCGCTTGCTGCTGAGGTGGTTGTTGATTCATGTTTTGCTGAGGCTGCTGAGGTTGACCCCATCCACCTTGCTGCTGCGATGGCTGCTGCATTGGCTGGCCTTGGTTTTGGCCGCCGCGACCACCCAGCATTTGCATGCTACCGCTAAACGGCTGTACCGCCACTTCCGTGGTGTAGCGATCTTGACCGCTTTGGTCTTGCCATTTACGCGTTTGTAGTTGGCCTTCAATATACACTTGCGAGCCTTTACGCAGATACTCACCGGCGACTTCTGCGGTTTTACCAAATAACACAACACGATGCCACTCTGTTTTCTCTCGCATCTCACCGGTGTTTTTATCACGCCATGACTCCGAGGTCGCGAGGCTTAGGTTCGCCACCGCACCGCCGTTGGGAAGGTAACGGATTTCCGGATCATTGCCCAAATTACCAATCAAGATGACTTTATTTATGCCACGGCTGGCCATAGGTGACTCCCATTGTTGCTGTTACGCGCGAAATGATTTCGCTCACTGGATAAATAAGCCTGAAGTCTAGCACGAGCCCCCTCGAGGTTCGAAACTTTTCAACGCGATCAGGTTCCAGATTCTGCGCTTGCAATGGCGTAACAATGCGTTACCACAAAGTGGATATACCTGAGCAATGAAAATAGTTTAAACTGATACAAATCTTGCCTCGCCTTGGCGTTTGTGAACGGACAGTGCCCAGCGCTCACGCAGCGACGCCGGTTAAGTGATCATTAGTAGGATGCTTATGAACCAAGCAGAAACCACTTCAGACCATTACACCCTTCTTCTTATTTCCCAGCCTAGCATGTCTGTTTCGGCGTTAATGACGTGTTTAGAAAAAGAAACACATAGTGCCGTTGAACTCGTGCCTCCCCACGAGATTGCAGCCAAACTGACTACGCGCTCTGGACTGGTGCTCATTGATCTCAATGCCTTTGATGACACCGCTACCGACCAACTCAAACAAACGTTAGCACCCTTTGCCGAGCAACACGTATTCGCCTTACTCAATGCCCATGATTTGAGTGCCAAAGAGCTGGCGAGCTGGCCTTTTATCAAAGGGGTATTTAAAAAAGAGGATGAAGTGCATCACCTTTGTCACGGCATTGAAAAGATGTTTTCCGGTGAGTATTGGTTGCCCCGCCATAAAATGGCTGCCTTAATCCATTATTACCAGCAGCATCACCAGCAAACCATTGACGAGCAGGCGGTTGTGTTGACTAACCGTGAACAGCAGATTTTGCATCATTTGGTCACAGGTGCCTCAAATCAAGATATCGCCAATGCCTTAGCGGTGAGTGAGCACACAGTCAAATCGCATCTGTATAACGTGTTTAAGAAAATCAACGTCAAAAACCGTGTCCAAGCGGTGTTCTGGGCGAAAAATAACGCCTCATTAATTGGCTTTACCGGACAAGAAGGTCCAGTCGATAATGACGAGGTCAATGGGTAACTTGGACCGCAGCTGTCACCGCGTTACCATGGTGTGATTCTTAGCCAAAAAGGACGTTGTAGGATGGCTTTCGATGTATTTAATGGCGATGCAGACGGCCTAGCGGCATTGGTGCAATGGCGTCTTGCCTACCCTGAAGCCAATACGCTGATCACCGGGGTAAAACGTGATATTACACTGTTAAAGCAGGTTCCCCTGGCCACTGAGCAGGTCACAGTGATGGATCTCTCCATGGCCAAAAATCAAGCTGCTCTTGACGCTTTGCTCGCCTCCGGCACCCAGGTTTTTTATGCCGATCACCACCAAAGCGGCGCCGTGCCTCAATCGCCTTTGCTTCATGCCCACATTCATACCGGCGCGAACACCTGCACCGCCTTAATTATTGATAAGCTTTTGCACGGTCAATATCGAGAATGGGCGCTGGTTGGTGCCTATGGCGATAATCTCCATCGTACCGCTAACGCCCTCGCCCACCAGTCACAAATAGCTGCCAGCCAACGTGATCGGCTTGAACAGCTTGGCCACTGTCTTAATTACAATAGCTATGGCGCCAGCCTGGATGATCTGATCATGCCTCCTGCCATCTTATATCGGCATCTGTGTGGCTTTGATACCCCCGATGCTTTTATGCGTGCTTATCCGGACATTGTAACGACCTTGGCAGAGGCCTACCAAAGTGACCGTGATAAAGCGAAAGCGCTAGCGCCTGAAACCACTGGAGATGGGGGTAAAATTTATCTGTTACCGGATGCTGCTTGGGCGCGTCGCATCAGTGGTATGTTAGGCAATCAGCTGGCAAACCAGGCGCCCGACAGTGCGCATGCTGTACTGACGCCGATGCCGAGCGGTGATTGGATGGTCAGTATCCGCGCGCCGTTAAATCGTCCCTCTGGCGCGGTGCAGTTAGCAGAGCAATTTGCTACCGGTGGCGGTCGGGCTGCCGCGGCGGGCATCAATGCCTTGCCTGCCACCGCCTTATCGGCATTTACCGCCGCGTTTATGGCACATTTTTCGCTATAGCGGGATCAGCAATATCGAAGCCGTCACGCTCTCACGCCCTGAGTATGCTTACGACTTGCGTCGCTGCCTGTAACCCAGCAAACTATTGCTCGATAATAAACTATTGCTTTATAACAAACTGTTGCTCTATAACAAACTGTTGCTCTATAAAAACGTTTTGCCTCATAAGATATATGCTGAGTGGCCACTTATTCGCAAGCCGGTAAGTGGCGTACATACAGCCTAACGTGCTGATGGCGACTCGATAAAACAAAGGATCCACGATGATTAAAAAATGTCTGTTCCCAGCGGCTGGCTATGGCACCCGCTTTTTACCGGCGACCAAATCGATGCCGAAAGAAATGATGCCGGTGGTCAATAAACCCCTGATTGAATATGGCGTAGATGAAGCGTTGGAAGCGGGCATCAATGGTATGTGTATCGTCACGGGGCGTGGCAAACATGCCATTATGGACCATTTTGATAAAAACTATGAGCTCGAACATCAAATCAGTGGCACCAATAAAGAAGCACTGCTGGACGATATTCGTAATACAATAGAAAAAGCCTCCTTCACTTACATTCGCCAACATGAGATGCGCGGGTTAGGTCACGCAATCCTGACAGGACGCGATTTAGTTGGCGATGAGGCCTTTGCGGTCGTCCTTGCTGATGATCTTTGCATTCATCCAGGCAACGGCGTGCTTAACCAGATGGTCGCGCTCTACAATCAGTTCCGCTGCTCCATTGTCGCCGTCGAAGAAGTGCCAGAAGATGAAACCCATAAATACGGGGTGATTGCGGGCCAAGAGATCAAAGATGACCTTTTCCGCGTAGACAATATGGTAGAAAAACCCGATCCCGGTAATGCACCGAGCAATCTTGCGATTATTGGCCGTTATATTCTCACGCCCGATATCTTTGATCTGTTAGAAAACACCCCACCAGGTAAAAATGGTGAGGTGCAGATCACCGATGCCTTGCTAAAACAAGCGCAGTCAGGCTGTGTGCTTGCCTATAAATTTAAAGGCGAGCGCTTTGATTGTGGCAGTGTTGAGGGCTTTATTGAGGCCACAAATCACTGCTATCAGCATCACTACCTCGGTAGCAGTAACAAAGATGAGGCAACCGTCAAAAATCCGTAATCGCCTCAGGTGCACTGGCGCGAGTGGTTTTTTCGATACGAGCAAAGGCTGTGTAAATATACAGCCTTTTTGTTTGGTCATGGTCGTGTCTGTGCGATACTCAACGACCAACCAGTGAGCTGATTGAGTAGTAGGATAATAATGGACAATATCGACGTCAGAGGCGCGCGTACGCACAACCTCAAAAATATTAACGTGACCATCCCCCGTGATAAGCTAATTGTCATCACCGGCCTGTCTGGCTCAGGGAAGTCATCACTCGCTTTCGATACCTTGTATGCCGAAGGTCAACGTCGCTATGTTGAGTCTTTATCATCGTATGCGCGTCAATTTTTATCCTTGATGGAAAAACCCGATGTTGACCATATCGAAGGGCTGTCACCCGCCATCTCGATTGAGCAAAAGTCGACATCACATAACCCCCGCTCCACCGTTGGCACCATCACTGAAGTCTATGACTATCTGCGTTTGCTGTACGCCCGAGTGGGAGAGCCACGCTGCCCCACCCATGATGTCACCCTAGCGGCACAAACCATTAGCCAAATGGTGGATAAAGTGTTGGCCCTGCCTGAAGGCAGTAAGTTAATGCTGCTGGCACCGATTATCAAAAACCGAAAAGGTGAGCATGTAAAAACACTTGAAAACCTCGCTGCTCAAGGGTTTATTCGTGCGCGGATCAACGGCGAGGTGTGTGATCTGTCCGATCCACCCACGCTGGAGCTGCAAAAAAAACACACCATCGAAGTGGTGGTTGACCGATTTAAAGTACGCGACGATCAACAACAACGTTTAGCTGAATCCTTTGAAACCGCGCTCGAACTCACGGGTGGCAGTGCGGTCATCAGCTGGATGGACGGCGACGGTGAAGAAATCATTTTTTCTGCTAACTTTGCCTGCCCCCATTGTGGTTACAGCATGCAAGAGCTAGAGCCTCGCTTGTTCTCATTTAATAATCCCGCCGGTGCGTGTGGCACCTGTGACGGGTTAGGCGTTCAGCAGTACTTTGATCGCAAACGCGTGATTCAAAACCCTGCGGTCAGTCTCGCAGGTGGTGCGATCCGAGGCTGGGATCGTCGTAACTTTTATTACTTCCAAATGCTGCGTTCACTGTCTGAGCATTACGGTTTTGATCTAGAAACGCCCTGGCAAGATCTCTCCGGCACCATGCAAGATATACTTTTATATGGGTCGGGGCCGAAAGAGATCGAGTTTAAATACGTCAACGATCGTGGCGATATTCGCGTACGTAAGCATCCGTTTGAGGGGATCCTCAATAACATGGAGCGCCGTTATCGCGATACCGAGTCTAATGCAGTGCGCGACGAACTCGCCAAATATATTGCCACTAAGCCCTGCGCCAGCTGCGGTGGCTCGCGTTTACGTCAAGAAGCTCGACATGTTTTTATCGATAACCGTAACCTGCCAGAAATTTGTGAGCTCAGCATTCAGCAGGCGCTCGATTTCTTTGAACAACTGTCGCTTAGCGGCCAACGTGCAAAAATCGCCGAAAAGGTGATGAAAGAAATCCATGACAGGTTACGCTTTTTGGTCAATGTCGGGCTCAATTACCTTAACTTGTCACGTAGCGCCGATACCTTATCCGGGGGAGAAGCCCAACGCATTCGACTCGCCAGTCAAATTGGTGCTGGCCTTGTCGGTGTGATGTACGTATTGGATGAACCATCGATTGGCTTGCATCAACGAGATAACGCGCGCTTACTGGATACCTTGGAGCACTTGCGCGATCTGGGCAATACCGTGATGGTGGTTGAACATGATGAAGACGCTATTCGTGCCGCGGATTACATTATCGATATAGGCCCAGGCGCGGGCGCGCACGGCGGCGAGATCGTGGCAGAAGGCAGCCTTGACGATATTCTTGCCAGTGAGCATTCACTTACCGGGCAGTATCTTTCTGGCAAACAAGCGATTGCGGTGCCAGCACAACGGATACCGCGCGATCCCAACAAGATGTTGACGCTCAAAGGTGCAACCGGAAATAACCTCAAAAATGTGGATCTGCACTTACCTGTCGGCTTACTCACTTGTGTCACGGGCGTGTCGGGATCTGGAAAATCAACCCTCATCAACGATACCTTCTTTAAAGTCGCCCACCAGCAATTAAACGGTGCCACGACCGCGGATCCTGCGCCGTATGCCGAGATTGATGGCCTAGGACACTTTGATAAGGTTATCGACATCGATCAAAGCCCTATTGGCCGTACGCCGCGCTCAAATCCCGCCACTTACACTGGGATCTTTACCCCGATTCGTGAACTGTTTGCCGGCACACAAGAAGCACGGGCACGAGGCTACAAGGTGGGTCGCTTTAGTTTTAACGTACGCGGTGGCCGCTGTGAGGCCTGTCAAGGCGATGGGGTCATCAAAGTAGAAATGCACTTTTTGCCGGATGTGTATGTCCCTTGTGATGTGTGTAAGGGCAAACGCTACAACCGCGAGACACTTGAAGTACGCTATAAAGGCAAAACCATCGATGAAGTCCTGGCAATGACAGTGGAAGACGCGCGTGAATTCTTTGATGCAGTGCCAGCCATTAAGCGTAAGCTGCAAACCTTGATGGATGTTGGCTTGAGCTATGTGCGCCTAGGCCAAGCGGCGACGACCCTGTCTGGCGGTGAAGCGCAACGGGTGAAGTTAGCCCGAGAGCTGTCCAAACGCGATACCGGTAAAACCTTATATATTCTTGATGAGCCAACCACAGGGTTACACTTTCATGATATTCAACAACTGCTCAATGTTCTGCACCGCCTACGTGAGCAAGGGAATACTATTGTAGTTATTGAACATAATTTAGATGTGATCAAGACGGCCGACTGGATCATCGATCTGGGGCCTGAGGGCGGCAATGGCGGGGGTGAAATCATCGCCCAAGGCACACCGGAATCGATTGTCGATGTGGTCGGCAGCCACACGGCCCACTTCCTCAAGCCAATGTTGGAGCGATAATGACGTTAGTGCTGCCGCCTAGTCGTGTCATACGCAAGCCGTTGACGGTGCCCTTTTTGGTGACCTTAACGGTATTGTGGCTGATTTGTCTGCCTCTTTACTCGGTTGCTCTGCCGCTGGTAGGCATACGTCACCCGGCGGCGGCGCTATCATTACTCACCTTGGCATTTGCGCTTGGGTTCGCCAGTTTGGAGGTTATCCGTCAACACACATGGCGAGCCACTCGGCTGACCGGCACATTGGCACTTGCGACCTGCTTGGCGATGATGCCCTATTTTTATCCGCAGGCACTGGGCCACAATAGTGGCTATGCGCTCATCGTTTTAGCGCTAAGCTTTGGCTTTTTCTCAGCCCTACAGCAGTTTATTTTTAATCACGCCCAACGACAAAAACTACTGGCCGTCTTATTGTTGGCCTCCTGGTTAGCGGTATTGTCGGTATTAGGGAACCAGCCTCCGCCGGGCATGGCACCCTTTATGTTTGATCAATGGGTCCCTCACCTCCCTCCAGCCGTGACTCACACCTTATTGTTAACCGGAGTCACGCTCGCCGCCTACATTTTGGCCAGAGAGCCCAGTGGTCGATATCGCCACCCGGTTAGCCAAGGCTTACTCGCGTTAACACCGCTCGTGTTGATTCCGATATTGGCGATGCAAGAGCAACCCTTACTGTTGCTATTCGCCCTGTGTGCGATTGGCTTACAACAAGTGTATTTAGCCCGGTTTGCCTCGCGACGCCAGCATCGTATGTGGATGATCGCTATCTCGGCAGGGGCATTTTTGGCGGTATTTGGTCTCAGTGGTCAAGACAACTGGCACTGGCTCACCGCCGACGATCAGCGCGCACTTATGCTGGCGTGGCAGCAATGGCAAATGACGCCATTTTTTGGAGTGGGCATGGGCAATGGTCAGTCAACGTTGCTATTACTGTCTGCCTCACAACCGAATCATTCCGGCCCGGTGACCTTACCCAGTGCTTTAATCCTGTGGCTCCTTGAAGGGGGGCTCGTTGTCGCCTGCGGCTATCTTGTGGTGTTGGCCGCGCTAACACTTCGTATTCTACGTGCACCGTCAGGAACACGTAGAATATTGATCGCCTTAGTATTGCCACCACTGACCGGCCTGATGATTTATCCAGCCAGTGGCACACAGTGGTTTAACGGGGTATTGTTATTGATTTGGTTATATTGGTTAGACAACTTAACCAGTCGATATCGTCGTTATCCCGTGTTTTCACACCGTTATAGTCAGCGTGTCGCGAGCCGTAGTGTGATCATGGCGCTGGTGCTCGTCACCTTACTGAGCTTGTCATCCGTTTACCTCGCCAATCGCTATCTGCGTGATTCCTTATTAAGTTCGCAGCGTTTTACCTTGTATCAGCAACACCCATGGTGGCAGCAAAAACTGCACCGCGCGCAACAAGACCGTCACTTTCAAGCGAATTTGGCGCACTTATCTGACGTAGCACGCCACCAGCACTTGGATGATTTACTGCGTCAAGTCGCGCAACGCCCACGCTTTTCGGGCTATCAGCATGCGTATCAGGTTGCGTTACAAATTGGTGATCAGCAACGCGCACGCGATATTCAACAAGAAGCGCGCTATTTATACCCGCAAGCAAGCAAAGTATGGACCACTCGCCATACCTTGCCCGATACCTTAACGCCTTAACGTAACGCGTTTTCTAACGCTTTCAGACACAGCGCCACATTCTCATGCCGTGCCCCGTAGCCCATTAAGCCAATGCGCCACGCTTTACCGGCGAGATCGCCTAAGCCGGCACCAATTTCGAGGTTATAGGTCGTGAGCAGGTGCTGACGTACTGCCGCATCGTCCACACCATCCGGAATAGTGACCGCGTTAAGCTGCGGCAAACGGTAAGGCTGATCAACCACAAAAGTGATACCGAGCTCATCCAGCCCTGCTTTGAGGTGTTGATGCATGTCTTGATGACGTTGCCATGCATGCTCAAGCCCTTCTTGATAGAGCCGCAATAACGACTCATGCAAGGCATACAAACTATTGACCGGCGCGGTATGGTGATAGCTGCGTTTCCCTTCTCCGCTCCAATAACCAAGCACCAGGCTTTGATCGAGAAACCAACTTTGTACCTTGTGGGTTCGCGATTGCATTTTAGCCACAGCACGCGGTGAGAAGGTGACAGGCGATAAGCCAGGGACACATGACAAACATTTTTGGCTACCGGAATACACGGCATCGAGCTGCCACTCATCGACTTTCAATGGCACGCCACCGAGTGAAGTCACGGCGTCGACAATGGTTAAGCAACCGTGCTCCCGCGCCAATCTCGCCAGTGTTTGCGCATCCGAACAAGCGCCGGTTGAGGTTTCAGCATGGACAAACGCAAGCGTGCTGGCATCCGGATGGGCTTTTAACGCAGCCTCAACTTTTTCTGGACTAACAGGCGCACCCCAGGCATCGTCGACCATCACTGCTGTCGCGCCGCAACGCTCGACATTTTCCCGCATACGATCGCCAAACACACCATTGCGACAGACAATCACTTTTTCACCCGGTTCAACTAAGTTGACAAAGCAAGCTTCCATCCCGGCACTGCCTGGTGCCGAAATCGCCAGGGTAAAAGGGTTGTCGGTTTGAAACGCATATTGAAGCAGTTGTTTGACTTCATCCATCATCGCGATAAACAAAGGGTCAAGATGTCCGACAGTCGGACGGCTGAGTGCCTGTAGCACCGCAGGATAAATATCAGAGGGGCCCGGGCCCATTAACGTGCGAGCCACGGGCTGAAAAGATTGAATCTCGGAAATTGAACGTGCCATAACCTTTCCTTGTTGTTGGTACACACAGATGACCGTTATAGCATATTTTTTCGCCATATCCCTATTGCCTGGCACGTGAACTGTGTGATCGCTGGACAATTTTGCCAAGGCACTGATCGTGACCAAAAGGCAGTTGACACCCTGTCATCTCGCCCGTAATGTAAATGCTGTTCACGGGATAACCAACCCGGGACTGAACATGCAGAAGAGGTGCATTTCTCAGGCAGTTATCATGCGGAGCCCCACTCCAAGGTATGATAATCAGGGGAGACAATGCCGAGGTGGCGTAAGCTTGGGGGCGAAACGCTGCCGGCCTAGGAGGCTGAATCCTTCAGGCTGTCACTTGTCATCCCTACAGGAAGACAGGTGGAGCGCTTCTGGCAGTCCATGCCTGCCGTTTGCTCTTCCTTCTTTTTTGCGGTCCCTACCGCGGTCACGATGTGACTTCTGATGTTCCCCATAATGAATTGATTAAGACCCATTTGTATGATGAGAGGGGAAAAGGACGTGAACCCATTACCACCGATTTCGGTCGCTAAGTTTGGCGGGACGAGCGTTGGCACTATCGATGCCATGCAACAAAGCGCTGATGTTATCGAGCAAAACCCACATACCCGCTTTGTGGTGATCAGTGCGTGCGCAGGCGTCACCAATCACTTGGTTGCACTGGCACAAGGGATCAACGACCCACAAGTCCGTCAAGACAAACTGGTTGCCATCACCGCTATCCATCAAGCGATATTAAACGCGCTTCCCGCTTGCCAGGACACGCAAACAGCAGTCGATGACTGGCACCAAACGATTGCCGACTATGCAAATACCGCAGCATCTGCTCCCAGTACAGCGTTAACGGATGCGTTGGTCGCTTGTGGTGAGCTCATCTCAACCTATATTTTTACTCACTTGCTCAATAGCCGAGGCATGGCCACGGTGAGGGCCGATGCGCGAGCGTTATTGCGCACCGATAGTCACTTCGGCTGTGCCCAACCGGATCGACAACAAACCAAGATACAGTGCCAGAACCAATTACTCCCCCGCTTAGCGACGCATTTAGTGGTCACGCAAGGGTTTATCGGTGCTGATGCGAACGGGCACACCACCACCTTAGGCCGTGGCGGTAGTGACTACAGTGCCGCGTTATTCGCCGAGGCGATCGGAGCAGAAAGTTTGGCCATCTGGACCGATGTCCCCGGGATTTATACCACCGATCCACGAGTGACTGATCGTGCTCGTCCGATTAGTGAAATTAGCTTTAGCGAAGCTTCGGAAATGGCTACCTTTGGTGCCAAGATCCTCCATCCATCGACGTTAGTGCCCGCGGTACGCCAGCATATCCCGGTATTTGTCGGCGCGGCGAGAGCCCCCGAACAAGGCGGTACCTGGATCCGTGAGCAAGCGCACTCAGCGCCGCTGTTTCGTGCCGTGGCCCTCAGGCGCAACCAGACCATGGTGACACTGACCAGCTTAAACATGTTTCATGCTTGTGGTTTTTTGGCCAAGGTGTTTGAGATCTTAGCGCGCTTTGAAATCTCAGTTGATTTAATCACGACCTCGGAGGTCAGTGTCTCTCTAACGCTGGATCAAACCCATACCCAGGGTGACGCACCACAGCTGCCGGAGGCTGCCATCGCCGAGCTCACGCAGTTATGTCAGGTAGAGATCTGTGCGAATCTAGCGGTTGTTGCGCTGATCGGTAACGAGATGAATCACACACCGGGCGCGACAGCGCCGGTATTTAGTGCGCTAGCCCAATATAAACTGCGCATGATTTGCTATGGTGCCAGCAATCACAATATCTGTGTGGTGGTCGACGATCACGACGCGACCCATGTCGTACAGCGGTTACACGCTGACTTATTTGAGTAAAAAAAGGCCAGCACATGTGATGTGCTGGTCTTTTTTCATTAGGCGTTTAAGTTTGGCCCGAGCCATTTTTCCGCGTCTTTGCTGCTCCACTCTTTGCGCGCCGCATAACTGTCACGTTGATCATCTTGAATCTTCGCCACCGCAAAGTAGCGTGATTCAGGATGTGAGAAGTACCACCCCGACACAGATGCGCCTGGCCACATGGCATAGCTTTCGGTGAGTGTCATGCCCGTATGCGCTTCTACCGAGAGCAACTGCCAAATTTTTCCTTTCTCGCTGTGCTCAGGGCAGGCAGCATAACCCGGAGCCGGCCGGATCCCTTGGTATTGCTCCCGGATCAAGGCATCGTTATCGAGCGTCTCATTAGGCGCATAGCCCCACAATGAGATCCGAATTTGCTGGTGCAGGTATTCTGCAAAGGCTTCTGCTAATCGATCGGCGACCGCTTGGATCATGATCGCGTTGTAATCATCCCCTGCAACTTTATAACTTTCCGCCAAGGCATACTCGCCAATGCCGCCTGTCACCGCAAACGCACCAATCCAATCAGGCTGACCACTGCTCTTCGGCGCGATAAAGTCCGACAAGCAATAATTGGCGCCACGTGGCTTTTTGGTTTGCTGACGTAAATGGTTCAGTACCGTGCCCACCGTTTGCCGTGATGCGTCGATATACACCTCGATATCATCCTCAAAGCTATTGGCAGGAAAGACGCCACACACTCCTTTTGCGGCGATCAAGCCTTCGTGCTCAAACCGGTCGAGCCAACCATTAGCGTCTTCATACAAACGGCGAGCTTCTTCACCCACCAGCTCGTGGTCTAAAATCGCCGGGAATTTGCCGCTCAGGGACCAGGTCATAAAGAAAGGGGTCCAATCGATATACTGACGTAATGTCGCTATCGAGACATCATCGTAAACATGGACGCCCGGCCTCGCCGGCTGGGGCGGCGTGTAATGGGCCCAATCGGTTTGCCATTTGTTTGCCCTTGCCGCGTCCAGGGTGACAGGCGGAGTGCGGGGTGTCTTGCGTTGGTGCTGCTCTCGTACTGAAACATACTCTTTTTGTAAGCGCGCCACAAAGTCTGAACATTGAGCCGGCGATAATAGCGATGCACAAACGCCAACGGCACGTGACGCATTCGACACATACACCACAGGAGCCTGGTAGTGCTGCTCTATTTTCACCGCGGTATGCGCTTTGGACGTCGTCGCACCACCAATCAACAGCGGAATATCAAACCCTTGCCGTTCCATTTCTTTGGCGACATTCACCATTTCATCCAATGACGGCGTGATAAGGCCTGACAAACCAATAATGTCGACTTGCTCCTCGCGCGCCACTGACAGGATTTTATCGGTCGGCACCATCACGCCGAGATCAATAATCTCGAAGTTATTGCATTGCAGCACTACGCCGACAATGTTTTTGCCAATGTCATGCACGTCGCCTTTTACCGTGGCAAGTAAGATCTTGCCATTGGTCTGCCCTTGTTGCTTTTCAGCGTTGATGTAAGGTTCAAGATAGGCCACGGCTTGTTTCATCACCCGCGCCGACTTCACCACTTGCGGCAGGAACATCTTACCTTCGCCAAATAAGTCTCCCACCACATTCATGCCCGCCATTAGTGGGCCTTCTATCACTTCCAACGGTTTACTCGCCGCCGCTCGAGCTAGCTCAGTATCTTCAACAATAAATTCGGTAATGCCTTTAACCAGTGCATGTTCAAGCCGTTTATCCACTGGCCAACTGCGCCACTCCGCGGTTTCTGCCACTTCGTTTTCACCGCGGTCGCGGTAGCTGTCCGCCAACGCCAGTAAACGTTCCGTGGCACCATCGTCTTTGTTAAGCACCACATCTTCCACCGCCACACGCAGCGATTCAGGCAAATCATCATAAATGGCTAACTGGCCAGCATTGACGATGCCCATGTCCATACCGTTTTTAATGCAATGGTAGAGAAACACCGCATGGATCGCCTCACGCACTGGGTTGTTTCCGCGAAACGAAAAAGACACGTTAGACACGCCACCTGAAATCATGGCATGCGGCAGGGTTTGTTTGATATCTGCGACCGCGTTGATGAAGTCGACCGCGTAGTTATTATGCTCATCAATGCCGGTGGCCACCGCGAAGATATTAGGATCAAAGATAATGTCTTCCGGCGGGAAGCCGACTTGGTCAACCAGCAGGTGATACGCGCGCGTGCAAATCTCGACTTTACGTTCACGTGTATCAGCCTGGCCTTGCTCATCAAACGCCATCACAATCACAGCGGCACCGTATCGACGGACTAAGTGGGCTTGTTGAATAAACGCGGCTTCCCCCTCTTTAAGAGAAATTGAGTTCACAATCCCTTTACCTTGGATACACTTCAGTCCGGCTTCAATGATCTCCCACTTTGAGGAGTCAATCATCACAGGTACCCGAGCAATATCGGGCTCAGCCGCACACAGATTGAGAAAACGTACCATGGCTTGCTGTGCATCCAACATGCCCTCATCCATATTGATATCGATGATTTGCGCCCCGTTTTCCACTTGCTGCAACGCCACCTCAAGCGCTTCGTCGTATTGTTCTTCGACGATTAAACGCTTAAAACGCGCCGACCCAGTGACATTGGTGCGCTCCCCCACGTTCACGAACAGGCTTTCAGCATTAATAGTCAGCGGTTCGAGCCCTGATAGTCGACATGCCACAGACTGAGAGGGGCGCGCACGGGGGGCATGTTTCGCCACCACTTCGCTGATCGCTTGAATATGCTCGGGTGTGGTACCACAGCACCCACCCACCAGGTTAATAAAGCCAGAAGCGGCCCATTCGTCGATATGTTTTGCCATGTCTTCAGGCGAGAGATCATATTCGCCAAACGCATTGGGTAAACCGGCATTGGGATGAACCGAAACAAATCCTTCGCAGATCTCACTGAGCTCTTTGACGTACTGACGCAATTCGGCTGGCCCCAGCGCACAGTTCAAACCAAAAGAAAGCGGTTCGACGTGGCGTAAAGAGTGATAAAACGCCGCGGTGGTTTGCCCAGAGAGCGTACGACCAGACGCATCGGTGATGGTGCCAGAGATCATAATGGGTAAGCGCACACCTCGGGCATCAAAGACTTTTTCAACAGCAAAGGCACAGGCTTTCGCGTTCAAGGTATCAAAGATGGTTTCCAACATGATGAGATCAACACCACCATCCATCAACGCCGCAGTGGACTCCGCATACCCCTCAACCAATTGATCAAAGGTGACATTACGAAAGCCAGGATCGTTCACATCTGGAGAGATAGAGCAAGTGCGATTCGTGGGTCCGAGAACCCCAGCAACAAAGCGTGGTTTTTCTGGGGTTTTCGCCGTCCAGTGGTCAGCCACGTCGCGAGCAAGACGCGCAGCAGCTAAATTTATCTCCGCACTGATGGCCTGCATGTCGTAATCGGCCATGGCTATCTGGGTCGCGTTGAACGTATTGGTTTCTATGATGTCCGCGCCCGCGGCCAGATAGTCGCTGTGTAACGCTGCTATTTTTTCAGGCTGCGTCAGTACCAAAAGGTCATTGTTACCTTTCACATCACAATGCCAGTCTTTAAAGCGTGCGCCGCGGTAATCGGCTTCGCCGAGTCCTAAGCCTTGGATCATGGTGCCCATACCGCCATCGATCACCAAAATACACTTAGAGAGACGCTGTGTTAATCGATCCATTCTTACCCCGTGATATCACCATCCTGATTGCGATAGTTTTATCCTACCACAGCCATTTTGGAAATCTAGACGTCTATAAATATCGATTAATTTTGATCTATTTCAATTCAGCTGTTCGTTTTGAGTGCAATTTCTATTAATATTTTGTAACTCTTTCATTCCTCGTCGTACTAGGAAGCTGCATGTCTACCTACGCAATCCTCAGTTTCATGGCTGCTGCTGCCATCTTTATCGCCTTTATTAATAGTAAAATCAGCCGAGTACAAACGACTATCGCGATCACTGCAAGCTCTCTACTCCTTTCTCTTTTGATCGTGATCGCTGGTCAATACCAAGCCATTCCGTTAAAGGCGATGGCGGAGCAAATATTGACCGATATCCACTTTGATGCCTTTTTACTCAAAGGCGTACTCGGTTTCCTTTTATTCGCGGGCGGTATTGGTGTCAAGCTTCCCCATTTCTCTGACCAAAAATGGGAAATCACCACCCTCGTCCTCGGCGGCCTGTTGGTCTCTGTCTCGCTGGTTGGTGCCGGTATTTGGGGCGTCTTCCAACTGATCGGCATTCCTTTTGATTTTATCTATTGTTTATTGTTTGGGGCGCTGATTTCTCCAACCGATCCCATCGCGGTGTTGGCCATTGTTAAGCGGCTACAGGCACCCAGGCGGATCACCACCCAAATCGAGGGAGAGTCACTGTTTAACGACGGGGTCGGGATTGTTATTTTCGTGACGCTTTTTACCTTGGCGTTTGGCGACAGCGAGCCGACACTCGGTGGTACGATGGCATTGTTCTTACAAGAAGCTATCGGTGGGATTTTATACGGTCTGATATTGGGTTACCTGTTTCACCGTTTGATCTGCGCGACCAATGACCATTCCATGGAACTGCTACTGACATTGGCTATTCCTAGCGCGGGGTATGTGCTCGCCGATATGTTGCATGTTTCCGGGCCACTGGCGATGGTAGTATCTGGCATTATGATCGGTAACTGGACTCGCTTTATTGGCTTCTCCAAAGAGAGTGAGGATCATCTGGACCATTTTTGGGAATTGGTCGATGAGTTTTTGAATAGCTTACTGTTCTTATTGATCGGGGTCAGCCTGTTACAGATTAGCTTCCACAAGGAAGACTGGATCATTATGGCCGCAGTTGTACCCGTTGTACTGTTCGCCCGTTATCTCAGTGTGAAAGCCTGCTATTTCGGCTTCAATCGCTTTCGTCAATACAACCCTTGGGCCGTTCGTATTTTGAGTTGGGGAGGCCTAAGAGGTGGCTTAGCCCTTGCCATGGCCATGGCAGTGCCGGCTGGTGTGATGGTCGTCCCTGAGAAGAATATCGACGTCCGTGAACTGATTTTAATCATGACTTATGCGGTGGTGGTTTTCTCTATTCTCGTACAAGGATCGACCATGACAGGAATGGTTGATAAAGCCAATGCCGCTCAAGAGAAAATCGATAATCCCCGTGTATAAACACTCTTTCTCAACAAGGCGCCAATTAGGCGCCTTTTTGCTATTCGTCGAGCGTAAAGTTAGATTGTGAAAATTCAGCCAGATTAAACGGCGTCAGCTGATAGACACAATAGTTCAACCAATTGGCAAAGAGTAAGTGCCCATGACTCCGCCAACTCACATAGGGGGGTTGAGACGGATCATCATCAGGATAATAGTTAATCGGGACAACAGGCTCCATCCCTTCTTCAAGATCGCGATGGTATTCATGATGCAGCGTATGTGAGTCATATTCGGGATGACCTGTCACAAACACATTACGTTTATCCTTGGTCGCCGCCAAGTAAGTGCCCGCTTGTGCTGAGGTGGCGAGAATATCGAGATCCGTGTGTTCGTCAAGAAAGCTTGGCGAAAAGTCAGCGTACCGCGAGTGAGGGGCGAGAAAGCTATCATCAAACCCCCGCAATAAAGGATGCGTAGCCAGTGCTTCATTTACCTGGTGCTGATAGACGCCAGATAACTTCTCTTTGCGCGTTTTTTTGGGTAAATCGTAAAGAAGCTTTAAACCCGCTTGAGCCGCCCAGCAAACGTAAAGGGTAGATGTAACATGCTGATGCGCCCAATTCATCACATCTTGCAAATGCTCCCAGTAAATCACATCTTCAAACTGCACCAAGCCTAATGGTGCCCCGGTGACGATAAGACCATCAAAGTTGCGTTCACGCACGGCTTCAAACTGGCGATAGAAGGTGTCTAAGTGTTCCGTTGGCGTGTTTTTACTGGGTCGGTTATCAATGCGTAAAAGCTCGACATCAACCTGTAAAGGGCTATTAGAGAGCAAGCGCATAAATTGCGTCTCGGTTTCAATTTTTTTGGGCATTAAGTTGAGTAACAACACCTTCAATGGGCGAATGTTTTGGCTCACCGCACGCGTCTGCGACATAACGAAAATGTTTTCTCGACGCAAAATATTGGTGGCGGGGAGCTGATCCGGGATTTTTATCGGCATCACTGCCTCCTGAAGATTTAAGATGTTTAGACGTCCAGATATCTAATAACATACCCCAGTGACCCATGAAGCTCAAGCAATAATCAACGCCCAGAGATGCCCGAATAAGTAAGAATAGTGAAAGGGTAACAACACCAAACAAAAAGGTGAGATAAAAATGGGGCAGTCGGGGGATATAAGAAAGGAATGAAGTATTTTAAAAAACACTATAAACGAAAAAGCCCTCCGCGAATGCGGAGGGCTTAAAATAAGCTCTTGGCAGTGACCTACTCTCACATGGGGAGACCCCACACTACCATCGGCGCAGCAACGTTTCACTTCTGAGTTCGGCATGGGTTCAGGTGGTGCCGTTACGCTATGGCCGCCAAGAAAATTCTGGTGCTGATAGGCAGATTTGAACTGCCGACCTCACCCTTACCAAGGGTGCGCTCTACCAACTGAGCTATATCAGCAAAATCGTTATCAACGTTTTACTCGGTGTTTTGTCATCAAAGTCTTACATAACATTGCTTTGATGCTTAAATTTTTGCTAACTAAAGCCCAATATTAAGCGCTAATTAGATTATCTTGTTTGATGCGATGAGGATTTTGAATCGAGACGCGCAGTGTATGCCAATACATGAGCATCGCAGATATCAAAAGCATCGAGCTATCAACAAGATAAGCAATGAGAGCCTGGCGATNTAGATTATCTTGTTTGATGCGATGAGGATTTTGAATCGAGACGCGCAGTGTATGCCAATACATGAGCATCGCAGATATCAAAAGCRTCGAGCTATCAACAAGRTAAGCAATGARAGCCTGGCGATGTCCTACTCTCACATGGGGAGACCCCACACTACCATCGGCGCTGCTTCGTTTCACTACTGAGTTCGGCATGGARTCAGGTGGGTCCAAAGCGCTATGGTCGCCAAGCAAAATTTGGTGTGTCTTCACTTTTCAGTCAAAACACGAATCTAGAAAGCTGTTTCGTTCTCGCCACAATCAACTGGCTTATTTCGAGTCCAACCCAAAACCTCTTGGGTGTTGTATGGTTAAGCCGCACGGGCAATTAGTACAGGTTAGCTCAACGCCTCACAGCGCTTACACACCCTGCCTATCAACGTCGTCGTCTACGACAACCCTTTAGAGAGCTCGAA